>NZ_JASDCE010000015.1:0-109961 GCF_030408075.1 Pseudoalteromonas sp. APC 3358 | reverse complement strand
TGGCAAAACTCAGTCGTAAGGTGTAATTCTTTAATAAATTCAGACATAAAAATAGGCCACAACTTCTGTTGTAGCCTATTATGAGCCCTTTGAAAGATCGTTCAATTAGCTTAAACGATCTGCATTAAGCGCTAGGCTGGGTTGTATTTATGCGTTATGTAAGCTTACTGCTTTTGCATACGGCTCATTTCTGCATGGCAGCTTTGCATTGTTAATAATGTTTTAGCCAGTGCAGCTTCGCAATCAGCCGGTTGTGGTTTATCCATAGCGGCTTTAATTTCTACAAGCGTTTTATCTTCTACTTCTTCAAGCTCTTTTACATACGTGCTGTCGTTATGTGAGGTGAATGTAGTAAGTAAGGCTGTGTATGCACGTCGTGCTTCAACTGCGAAAGATGAACCATCTTCGCGTTCGCCTTTTTCATTAATTGCATATGGCTGCAAGCGCTCAACACTCACTTTTCGGGCATCTATCATACGCTGAAAAAGTGCGCCAATAGCAGGGTCTTCAACTTTTTCCTGTGCTTTTTGATAAAAGTCGATGCCGCTGTTCATAACTTGAATGATGTCAGTAATATGATTTACTTCTGATCCTTGATGGGTGTTCATAATGACCTCTTTTATTAAATGAATGTATAGTTCAATTTAATAAAAGCAATGTATGTTCCACGTTTTTATTTTTATGTAGTTGTTTGATTTTATTAGTTTAATTGTGTTTCAGAAAGGGGCTAAGTTAATGAGGAAAGTATTAACTTAGCAATTTTTACATTATATTGTGTAATAAAGTTATTTTAGCTCTTCAGCTACTTCAGCTACTTTTTGGCGTAACCAGATATGGCTCGCATCGCGATGTAACAGTGGGCTCCAAATCATATCAAGCTCAAAAGGAGGAATTGGAAACGGTGGCTCTAAAATTTTAAGCCCCGGATCATCTAAGTATATATTTGCGGCTTTTGAAGGAAGGGTCGCAATCAAATTTTTCTCTTTAGCTAAATGAATCGCTACATGGTAGTTACGCGTAAAAGTGGCAATGTTACGATGTTTACCAAAGTGGGCAAGTGCTTCGTCAACCCAACCAAGTTTTTGCACATCTTTAGGGTCCATGCCCACACCTACACCAAAACCTGTTTTACTCACCCATATATGGCGCGCTTTTAAGTAGCTGTCGAGGCTAAAGTTTTCAATAATAGGGTTGTCGGCCTTAACTAAGCAGCAAAAACTGTCTTTCCAAATACGTTTATGATGAAAAGACTGAGGTAAGTTTTCAAAACGGTTGATTGCCATATCTACTTTACCGTTTTCTACATCATGAAAGGTTACATCACTTGGTGTGAGTATATCTAAAGTAGTATCGGGGGCTTCTTCGTGTAGTTTACTTAATAGCTTTGGCGCTAACGTACTTGCAGCGTAATCACTGGCCATTATTCTAAATACACGTTTACTCTGGCTTGCCTCAAATTCTCTATTAGGTGCTAGGGTTTCTTCAAGCGTCATTAATATGCCACGAATAACGGGTTGTAACTCTAAAGCGCGCTCTGTCGGGACCATACCATCGCTGGTACGAACTAAAATAGGGTCGTTAAATAAGTTACGAAGACGTTTAAGGCCATTACTCATTGCGGGCTGCGTAATACTCAATTGATTAGCAGCGCGTGTTACGTTGCATTCTCGAAGCAATGTATCGAGATAAACGAGTAAATTTAAATCTATTTTACTTATATTCATTGTGTGTCCTTTGCGTCTACCAGTGATGGATAAATCGCTGTGCTGTCGGGTATGGGTAAATATGACTTACCTGCCCATTTTTTATATTTTGTTGCGCCTGCTTCCAAAAGCTAACATCTATAAGCTCTGGATGAGTGCTGAGGAAAAACTTTTTATACATAGGATTAGGCATTACAAATGTACATAACTGCTCTGGGAATACATCTTGTGGTGCAACAGAGTAACTTTGTTCATCCATCAAATAGTCGTCGTAGCTCTTTGCTTTTGGTAATGCTCTAAAGTTCATATCTGTTAGGTATTGAACTTCATCGTAATCGTAAAAAATAATACGTTTGTGCTTACTTACACCAAAGTTTTTTAAGAGCATATCGCCAGGAAATATATTAACGGCAATCATTTCTTTTAGAGCTTGCCCGTATTCTTCAATCGCGTCTGCGGCACTTTCTTCATCAGCATTTTCTAAAAATAAATTGAGTGGTGTCATGCGCCGTTCAATATATAAATGCTTGATGATCAACCATTCGCCTTCAATTACCATTGATGAGCCAATTGTTTTATGTAATTGCGCAAGTAAATTACTATCAAAACGCGCCAAAGGAAATACGACGTTAGAATACTCTATGGTATCGGCCATTCTGCCAACGCGATCATGGTTTTTTACTAGTTGATAACGCTTTAATACGGTATCACGGCCGAAGGGCTTACTTTCACCAAATTTGTCTTTTATTACTTTAAAAACATAACCAAATGAGGGAAGGGTAAATACCATCATCACCATACCGGGAGTACCCGGTGCAATTGTAAACTCATCACTAGAGTGAGATAAGTGATTTAAAAACTCTCGATAAAACTCAGTTTTACCCTGCTTATGAAAACCCACTGCGTTATAGAGCTCAGCAAGTGTTTTGTTTGGCATAAGCTGATTCAAAAACCGGACAAGTGCTGAAGGTGCATGAGTCTCTACCATAAAGTAGGCACGGGCAAAGCCAAAAATGACACGCATTTGAGATGATTTAGTTAAAAGTGCATCTAAATATAATCCGTTATCTTCATCGTGTAACACGGCGATTATAAAAGGCTGAACCCCACTTTTTGAAACAACACGACCAACAATATAAGCTGCTTTATTACGATAAAAAGGTGTGTGTAAAATATCAAAGCGCATTTGCCAAGGTTGGTGATGTGTATCGGGTGCTTGTTTATAAAAAGCTTTAACAAGAAGGCGAATATCACGCTCTAAATTTACAAATGGGGCTTTAAAATCAAAATGATTAATAATGCGTTTTATTGTTGGCTTTAGCCCATCAACTACTGGAAAGTATGTCCTATATTCGGCCTCAACAGGTACTGAAGGAGCATCTTTCAAAGTTGCTTCTACAAATATAAAGTCATTATGAAAATAGCGCCTATGGTACAGCCGGCAAAATACAGAATTATAAAAGGTTTCGGCGAGTTCTGCTTGAGGGTGGAAACATAAAAAGTGCTGATATATCTTTTTAACTTCGAGCCATAGGCTTTCATCTAATTGCTCTGTTGGGGTTTCTTTTTTTAGCGCTTGTGTGGTTTCGTTAACACGATCATCATAATAGCTGATACGCAAACGGCTGATATCATTAATTGCTTGCCAATCTTTTTTTGCAAAGGCGAGAGGGGCTTTGGCCGTTGTTTTTTGAAATAGCTGATAGTGCCTTTTAAAACCCGTTAAAATTAATTCAGCAATATGGCGAGGCTGCATTTGCACTCCTTAATAGTCCCTAGAGCTTATACTCTATTGTGTTAAGGGTATGTTATTTTAAGTTTAAAACCAAGATAAATATTATTTGCTAATTAAGAGTGATTTATTGGTATTGAGCTATCTTTTTTTCGAGAATTTTAATTTGTTTAGTAATAACCAATACATCTTTTTTGTACTCTTTATTAATTATTTTTAGTTTTTTAGTAATGTCTTTGGTAATACGCTTTTTATCTTCAACGGCTAGAATATGATTTAACCGCTCTTGTTGTTTGTATTCAGCACGCTGCTTATTACGATCAAGTATTGTTAGTTTATGGTTATTACTGCGAAGCTCTGCCTGTAAGCCAGATAGAAGCCTTTCACGCTCAAGTTCGTTTAGTTGTTTAGTGTAGTCAACCTTAGGACCAGAATACTGATTACCCGTCGTGTTAACTTTATAAGTCGTTGCTTCGTCGTCACACGGCAGTTGAGAAAAGACAGTGCCTTTTTCTGTTACACATTTGTAGTAAGTGGTATCGCTAAAGCTAAAAAAACTGATAAGTAAAAAGCTAGAATGGAGAATATAACGAGAAGTTTTAAACATACATGTCATCCTTGGTTTTTATATCTAACAACAATATAAAACTATAACCTAGCTTGGTGGTATATCAAGCTAGGTTAGGATAACTGTTATTGGGTAAAGGTTTTGAGCTTTTTAATACTCTGTACTAAAAATGGTATATCTAAACCTTGTTCAATAGAAAAACCTTCAGCGGCAGAGATGTTTTTAAAGTTACCATCTGAATCTATTAAGGTAATCCTATCTTTTTTATAGGCTATAACGACACCCTGAGAGTAGTTAACGCCCATATCATCTTTTTTCTTGTATAAATTAACGCCCAGCATTGTTTGCTTGGCAATAGCTTTACAATTTAAATATTGGCCAACGCTTGTTGCAATTAAATCGCTAGGTTGAATAAGTCCATCTACTTTAGAAATACGTTTGTCGGAGCTGTATAAAGTTGAGGTGGTTACTACTTCTTGCTTGTTATTGGCAAGACTAAAAGCAAAAACCTGTGTTTCATCATCTCGAACAGTAGGGTTATCACTCGCTTTAATTACTCGAATAGCACTAGAGCTATGTGCTTGATCATTAATAAAGCTTAGTTCTTCAATGCCAGTTACTTCAATGCTACGGCGCTGACTTTGCCATGCGGGAAGAGTTTGATCTCTTAAAATTGCTGCTTTATAAAAAGCTGGCAAACCATACACTAAGCTAAATAGCATATCGTCGTGATTAGTTGGCTGTAAAAACTGCTCTGTTTTGTGTAAGTTTTTATTATCGGCAACAAATTTAGCGAGTTGTTGCTGGGTTTCAAATACAAAAATATCTACATTGGCTTGTGTGTAGTCTTCACACTTATCAAGCGGGCTTGGCATTTGATAACTAATGTTTTGGTTATTAATTTTTACGTTATGTGCTTGCTTATAGCTTTCTATATCAAGCAGGTCATTTTTAGCTAATAAACTTTTAGCGGTAGTAGGGTATGACAGTGGTAGTACATTATCTTGCTTCGTTACGTCAAAGTTTAAATTTGCGTCAGCCCAAATATGAATACTGTGACTAAGTGAAAAACACACTATTAAAAATGAAATTGCGTAACGTGCAAATTTATATTGTTTTAAGCGTTCAAGGTGTTGCCATGTGTAATTACTCACAAGAAGCTGAAAGCCTAAAATAAGTAATACAATCCCACTGGCTAAAATGGTTGTTAAAGCAGGTGAACTGGTTAAACGATGCCACAGTAGAGAAATAATCTCAGGTAAGGCAGATATACTTAGGTGATAACCCAAATTAACGTAAACATAAGCATCAAGGGTAAGCAGTGAAGCGCCTAGTGTGGCTATAACAGCCGCCATGCCTCGTATATGTCGTGGGTAGGGGAATATTAAACTAAGCGGAAATACCGTCAGCACAAACGCTAAAAAGGCGATAAAACTAGTGTGGCTTAACCACGTTACTAGCATATAAGTAATGCCCATAAAGCTTGTTGGTGGCGAGTCGGCAAATAAGTAGCTTAAGCTAATAAATAGCGCCAAGCCAATATTGGCAAAAGTAAACCAATGGCCCCAGCTTAATAGCTGACTCGCTTTTGATGAAAACTGATTGTGCTGCGATAAATTCATAGAGTTTATTTAACCGACTGTGATAGAGCTTTTGCAAAGTTCTCAGTTACGGCTTGTCTTTTCCCTGTTGGTACATGCTCTTTTAAGATATGCGTGATAGAATTTCCTAAACACATAAGGCTTAAATCTACCGGCGCATTGTGTTTAGTTAGCACATCAATAAGCTGATCGACGATTTGTTCTACTTCTTCATTAGAGTATTTTGATAAGATTGGCATCAGTTGGTTCAATAAAATAGTTATATTCTCGTATTTTAACACTAGAGGCGTGAAAAACAAAGATGACAACAGACGTTAAAAAATTAGTCGTTCATTATGTAGACAAAAAAGACGACGATACGCAAATTCACCTTCGAAATGATGAGATGGTAATTAACGATAAAGTAGCCGTTTTTATCGAACAATTACATCATGCATATAATGGTAAGCCAGGTAAAGGTTACTGTGCTTTCAGTGGTGATAAAAACAGCGTTGTAGCATCTGCAATGCAAAGCTACCGTAACGATGAGCTAGGCTTTTGGCATATGACCGAGCAAGCCTCAACGGTTTTAAAAGAAGAGCTTGATAAGTATGCATTTAGTGAAACAGGCTATTTAGTATTTTGTCATTATCAGTATGTTGCTACCGATTACATGTTAATTGCGATGATTAACATTAAAGAGCATTACTCTATGACCTCTGAGCTTGATTTAGCGGCTTCTCGCCATTTAGATATATCTCGCATGCAACTCGCTGCTCGTATCGATTTAACAGCGTGGGATACGCAAGCTGAAGATAATCGTTATATTTCGTTTATCAAAGGGCGTGCGGGTCGTAAAGTTGCTGACTTTTTCTTAGACTTTTTAGGCTGTGAAGAGGGTATTGATTCAAAACAGCAAAGCCAAGTAATGCTTAGCGCAGTAGAGGATTATTTATCAGAGCAACAGTTTGATAAATCAGAAAAAGACGATTTACGTAAACAAGTATTTGATTACTGTAATGATTGCGTAACCACAGGCGAAGATGCAAGTGTGAGCGATCTATCTGCAACGCTTACAAAAGGCGATGACAGCCCGTTTGATAGTTTTTGCAAAGAGCAAAGCTATGACTTGGAAGAAACTTTCCCCGTTGATAAAAAAACAGTAACCAGTATGGTTAAGTTTTCAGGTCTTGGTGGTGGTGTAAGTGTAAGTTTTGAACGTAAACACTTAGGCGAGCGCGTAACGTACAACGAAGCAACCGATACACTAGTGATTAAAGGCATTCCGCCAAACTTAAAAGATCAGTTACAACGTTTTATGGAAAATGAAAAAGAGTAGTGTTTAAGTACCTAAATTAAAAGAAAAAGCCGTGTTATAACGCGGCTTTATTAATTAGATAACGATAATAACTATTTGTTCGTCTTACAAGTGATTTTCAAACCAATAATTGAACTTTTCGGGTTAAAGTCAGATCGAGCATGACAGGCGAAATTACGATGAGTCCATCTCCAATTACCTCTTCCATAGCGAAGAGTGTTCTCAGTCTGGTCTTCTAATCCCATCTCCATCATTCGTTTATTGATATCAGAAAAAGTAGCATTGAAAAAGCCATTGCTATCAGTTCTAGAAGAAAAATCTTTTGTGTATATTTTCCCTTGGTAAATAATTTCACCCAAACCATTAATAAATCTTGCTGTCACACTATGGATAGGAACAGTTGAGTATTGATAACGACTAGGTGCTAAAAAGGAATGTTCAAAGTTGAAGCTTTTTTTAGGAGTTATATATTGCTGTTCAATTAAGTCTAAATTTAATAACACTATTTGGTTCCAACCCACATAGTTTAGGGCTTCTTTAATAGAATTAACCTCTTTTGGAGTCTTGTTAATTATTGGACTTTGCGAAGTGCTGTTGTTCTGTTGAGGATTGCCTGATTCATCACCTTGCTCACAAGGGATATCGGTAAACGATACTTTGCCCAGTTCGTCTTCACACTTGTATACTTTTGCTTGTAAAACGAAACTTGAAAATAAAAGTATCGTGAACATAATTTTGATCATATCAATCCTTGGTTATTATAGTGAATTTATTTTTTTTTGAATGAGTTCCATATAGCGTAAATGGACTTGGATCTCACATTTATTTTCAGCTATCTGGTCCAGCGAGTTATCAATGGCATATTTAATTGATTCATTTTTTTTATAGTACTCTTGTTGTTTTTCAAGGTGAGTTTGTAACCTCTGGTTTTCTTTTTTTAATTTTTCTTTAGTATTTTCGTGCATTCTTAACCCTACTAGGGCTTTTCTTTTTGGAGTGTCAGAATCATGGAATTTTGAACGAGTAATGCCTTGAAATATATTCCCTTTATATGCAATAAGCTTATTACAGCTGAGCCTAGCTCCTGTTCCTTTAATTATTACTTCAGAGCCCGGAATATGTTTTTCAGGCTCATCTTCAAAGCCATGAATACGGTTATTAGTTTTAACTACAACTTTTTGCACAGTAGGTGTAGATTCAATTCCTTCAACTACTTCTGCTCTTTGATCTGTTGGAACATCTGAGAAATGACGTACACCATTTTTATCGACCCAACTGTAAACTTGTTGTGAACTGGCTGTCGCTGAAAATAATATAAGACCAAAAAATAACTTCCGTTTCATTTGGTTATTGGGCATGTTGCCTTCTTATGGATTGACTCAAATATGTATTTAATTATAGTGTTATATTAGGCTAAAAACCCGTTACTATGTCAAGGAGGAATTATCAATATGAGAGGAGTTATTTATTGTTTATTGGCTACTTTTTTACTATTTGTTTGCTACAGCAAATTAACAGAGAAGAAAATAGTGAGTGACTATTACAAAATGAGCGAACAAATTCAAATTGACGCAAAGCTCAAGAGCTTAACGGCAGATCAAGAGTTCCACCAGCAAATGTTAGATGCTGGCAAGAAAAGTGAAAAGCATTTTTTACTCTATAGTATTGATCCAACCATGCCTAAAGTTGAGGAGTTAGAGCAACGCTGCACAGATCTAACTCTAAAGTCATATAGATCAGAATCTATTTATGATAAAAATATTGCAGAACTTGAATGTGATAAATATGAAGCGTACAAATTGGCGAATGAAAGCTAACTATTAATAGTTTAAGTAGGTATTAAACAAAAAAGCCCCGCTATTTATTAAATAGCGGGGCTTTTTAATAAGTGTTAGTTATTAATCAACACTCAATGTTTTAGTCATTGCAGAACTTGCACGACCAGCAGGTTTGATAGAACCCGCACGTAAACCACTGTCTGGTACTAGTTCACGTTTATCGTGAGCCATTGCTACAGATGTGTGTTTTACTTCGCTATCAGCTACAGGAGTAGGCTGTGCCATTGGCGCACTTGCAGACCCTTGAGTAACCGCTGTTTTAACATGCGGTGCTGATTTTTCAGTTTTCACTTTTGCTTCAACTTTAGCTGGCTCTTCAGTTACTACTGGAGTTTCAACTTTAGCTGGTTCTTCAGTTACTACTGGCGCTTCAACTTTAGCTGGCTCTTCAGTTACTACTGGAGTTTCAACTTTAGCTGGTTCTTCAGTTACTACTGGCGCTTCAACTTTAGCTGGCTCTTCAGTCACTACTGGCGTTTCAACTTTAGCTGGCTCTTCAGTTACTACTGGCGCTTCAACTTTAGCTGGCTCTTCAGTTGCTACTGGAGTTTCAACTTTAGCTGGCTCTTCAGTTACTACAGGAGTTTCAACTTTAGCTGGCTCTTCAGTTACTACTGGAGTTTCAACTTTAGCTGGCTCTTCTACAGCTTCAACTTTTGCTAAGTCTTCAACTGCAACGGCTTGTTCAATTTGCTGCGCTGCATCCACAGGTGTTTCTTCAGATTTAGCTTTAAGCTCTGCTTCATATTCTGCAGCAGCTTGATCAGCAACTGGAACAAATGCAGGGGCTTCGTCAGATTTAACTTCTGCTTCACCTTCAGGACGTCGACGACGTTGACCTGATGCACGAAGATGACGAGGAGAACGGCGTGAACGTGTACGTGTTTGCTCTTGCTCGTCTTCAGTCGTTGCTGCTTCATCGTTAGAATCAACAACGTCAACTTTCTCTTCTTTAATGTGAGCTGTTTTTTCTGCCGGAGCTTGTGTTTGCTTTTCTACAACAGGTGCTTGCTCTTGAACTTGTGGAGTGTCAGTAACTACCGCTTGTTCAGGTGTTTGCTCTGTTGAGTTTGCTTGCTCAGCGTTTTCATCTTGCAGACGTACTTTTTTACGTATGTTACGACGTTGACGGCGAACCTTAGGCTTTTGCTCTTTAGGCTCTACAGCTTGAGCTGGCTTAGAATCAGTTTCTACTTCTACTTCTGCTTTTACAGGGGCTTCAGTTTTAACTTGATCTTTTTCTTCGCTTTTATGCTCTGGGCGCTTACGAGAGTTAGGGTTACGACGACGCTTATTGCGGTTCTCGTTTCTCTCTTGAGTCTCGTTACTTGTTGCTGCTGGTGAGTCTGTTTTAACTTCCTCTTCAGCTGCAGGGCGCTCATTGCGTGGTTTATTAGTGCGCGGGTTATTATTACGACGACGTTGGTTGTTATTACGACGACGATTATCGTTACCACGGCGAGCGTTATTACGCGCTTCTTGCTGCTCTTTTTCTACAGCTTCTTTTTTCTCTTCTACTGTTTCGCTTGCAAATAACGATTTAAACCATTTAGTGATTGCTTCAAACAAGCCACCTTCAGTTTTAGTCTCTGTTACTACAGGCTGAGCTACTGGTGTAGGCGCTGCTTGTGGAGCTGGTGTAGAAGGCATTACAACACCTTTTAGCATTGGCTCTTCACGTACTGGTGCACTTGGTGATTTTGACATCTCAAATGCTTCAGGTTCTGGCGCAACAACTTGTCCGTAACTTACCGTTTCAAGTGTTTCGTCTTTACGTAAACGCATAACTTCGTAATGTGGTGTTTCCATATGTTGATTAGGAATAATCACTACGTCACATTTATGATGCTTTTCAATACGGTGAACACTACGACGTTGCTCATTTAATAAATAAGCAGCAACGGCAACAGGCACTTGTGCATTTACTTGTGCTGTGTTGTCTTTAATTGCTTCTTCTTCAATTAAACGAAGAATAGAAAGTGCGATAGATTCGTTTGAACGAATAGTACCTTGGCCACTACAACGTGGACATGGGCCTTGGCTTGCTTCACCTAATGAAGGACGCAAACGCTGACGCGACATTTCAAGTAAACCAAAGCGTGAAATTTTACCAATTTGAACACGAGCACGATCTGGGCGAGCAGCATCTTTTAAACGATTTTCTACTTCACGTTGATGACGTGGAGGCGTCATATCGATAAAGTCGATAACAATTAAACCACCTAAGTCACGAAGACGTAATTGACGTGCAATTTCATCGGCTGCTTCTAAGTTAGTATTAAGTGCTGTTTCTTCAATATCGCCGCCTTTAGTTGCTTTAGACGAGTTGATATCGATAGACGTTAGTGCTTCAGTTGGGTCAATTACAATTGAACCACCAGAAGGCAGACGTACTTCACGCTGGAACGCAGACTCAATTTGGCTTTCAATTTGGTAATGCGTAAATAAAGGAGTGTCGCCTTGATAAAGCTTAACACGGCTCATAAAGTCAGGACGAAAACGCTCAATGTGCGCTTTAGCTTCTTCAAAAACACGTGGTTTATCAATTAAAATTTCGCCAATATCACGACGTAAATAATCGCGTATCGCACGGAATATTACATTGCTTTCTTGGTGTATTAAAAATGGCGCTTTAGCACTATCGGCTGCTTGTCTAATTGCTTCCCAATGTACTAATAATGCTTTTAAATCGTAGTTTAATTCTTCAAACGATTTACCAACACCCGCTGTACGAACAATTAAGCCCATACCTTTAGGAAGTTCTAAACGACCCAATGCTTCTTTAAGTTCAGTACGTTCATCACCTTCAATGCGACGAGAAATACCGCCAGCACGTGGGTTGTTAGGCATAAGCACTAAGTAGCTACCAGCAACACTGATAAAAGTAGTTAACGCAGCGCCTTTTTGGCCACGCTCTTCTTTATCAACTTGTACTATAACTTCTTGACCTTCTTTTATTACGTCGCGGATGTTAGGGCGACCATGAAAAGTGTAACCTGCAGGGAAGTAAGTACGGGCAATTTCTTTTAAAGGAAGGAAACCATGGCGGTCAGCACCGTAATCAACAAATGCTGCTTCAAGAGATGGTTCAATGCGAGTGATTTTGCCTTTATAAATATTGGCTTTTTTCTGTTCGTGACCTGGGCTTTCGATATCTAAATCATATAGGCGCTGGCCATCAACCAGTGCTACGCGCATTTCTTCTTGCTGCGTTGCATTGATTAGCATACGTTTCATATTGTTACTCTACTTATTTATGTCGCTGACATGACGATGTTTTTCTCGCCTGTTCAGTTGTCCCTATTTTTAGAATGTGCAGCCTCACGACTGGGTCTTTAACGGAACGGCTCTGTTTCTCGTATGCAGTATTTTAAATGCTGGCAAACAATAGCAATTATTATCGCTATTAAATTCTTAATGGTGCTAAAACTGTCGGCTTTTCAGCTACGTTTACAAGTTTTACCCAGAAGTCGGCCTGTCATATTAATCTTACTAAATATCATTCATATTAGGCGCGTAGGGCTCATTAAGTTGGTGAGCAATACATACTGATGTATCGCTAATATCCGTTTTAAGAGCAAAAATCGCTGCCGATGTTAATGAACGCTTATTTATTAGATTTTTTTAGTTCTAAATAAGCTGCTATACGGTACTACAATAATTGAGCTAGTGCTGAACGACGTTTTTTACGTCGTCACTATCAGACAAATTATCTGTTCATTGCTTTCTCTAGCACGTTAAAAATCGCTTCATGTTCAAACTTAACCAGCAATATATTACGCGCATTGCCGTTAATTGATCGCACGTGTTAACTGAGGAGGCATAAAAGCTTTGGAAAACTTAACTCGGATCTGTATGATCGGCTACCCAGAATGTGCATCACGAATGTTTTAATGTGTTAAAAAGCACCGTTGTTATTTGCAAATACTAAATATTTGCGCTGCTGATTATCCCACTATTATTACAGTGTTAGCAACTAAATTATTTTACTTAAATTAGTGATTAGGCAATGTCAGAAAAAAACGACTTACAAGTAACTTATGTCACGATCAACGAAGACCATTTAGGTCAGCGTATTGATAACTTTCTTATTACCCATTTAAAAGGGGTGCCTAAAAGCGCTATTTATAAACTTTTGCGCAAAGGTGAGGTACGCGTTAATAAAAAGCGTATTAAGCCTGTATATAAACTACAGCTTGAAGATGTACTTCGTATTGCACCTATCAGGGTTGCTGAGCGTGAAGAATTTGTCCCATCAAAATTAGACAAAGTAACTCGCCTAGAAAACGATATTTTATTTGAAGATAAATACCTTATCGTAATAAATAAACCATCAGGTATGGCTGTTCATGGCGGCAGTGGTTTAAGTTATGGCTTGATTGAAGCTTTGCGAGCACTTCGCCCAGAGGAACGTAGCCTTGAGCTAGTTCATAGGCTTGACCGTGATACATCAGGTTGTTTACTTATAGCAAAGCGTCGTTCGGTGTTAACAGCATTGCATGAACAACTTCGCGAAAAAACAATGGAAAAAAATTACTGGGCACTTGTAGAAGGGCAGTGGGATTCTAAAACTAAAAACGTAACCGAAGGGCTGCGTAAAAATACACTTAAATCGGGCGAGCGCGTAGTACGCGTAGATAACACTGAGGGAAAACCTTCACATACTCGTTTTAAAGTACTTGAACGTTTTAACGATTGCTCACTTGTACAAGCATCGCCTGTTACAGGGCGTACGCACCAAATTCGTGTGCATACGCAATGTAAAGGTCACCCAATAGCGTGCGACGATAAATACGGTGACCAGGGTTTTGACGATTCTATGCGTAAAGTTGGGTTAAACCGATTGTTTTTACACGCACATGATTTAAGTTTTTATCACCCTAAAAACGAAACAACTATGCGTATTGAAGCGCCCCTTGATAAAACGCTTAAAAATACATTACTAAAATTACGAGATGCAAAACTGTGATAAAAGTGACTCCAATTAAAAAATATAAGCTCGTCATTTTTGATTGGGATGGCACTGTTATGGATTCAGTCACTAAAATAGTTAACTGTATTCGTAGTAGCGCCGAGTCACTTAATTTAGTGCCACCTAGTGACGAAGCCATTAAAAATATTATTGGTATGTCGCTTGAAAAAGCAATTGACGTTTTATTTCCTGATAATGTAGTGCAGCACCAAGCGTTAATTTCAGGTTATAAATATCAATACAGTGTGGATACTACTCCCACGCCTGTATTTGCTAATGTCGTCAGCGTTTTAAATGCCTTAAAAGAGCAGGGCATTGTTTTAGCGGTTGCAACAGGTAAAGGTAGGGGTGGGCTAGAGCGTTTGCTTGAACAAAGTCAATTGCGCCACTTTTTTAGTGCAACGCGTACTAGCGATGAAGCGCAATCAAAGCCCTCTCCAGATATGTTGTATCAATTACTTGAAGAACTTGGCATAAGTGCTCAACACGCTGTAATGATTGGCGACACTCAAATAGACATGACTATGGCAAAAGCTGCGGGCATGGATAGAATTGGCGTAACAATGGGTGTACACAACGCACAGCAGCTAAATAAGCTTAGTCCTGTTGCAACAGTAGATAACTATCTGCAGTTGCAACAGGTTTTGCTTGGCTAATTTATTTAACTAAAACTTGTTTTGAGCAGTAAGTACATCAATACCAAACTCAGCCAGTAGCTGGCTGAGTTTAATTAATGGTAATCCAATTAAGCTATTAGGATCGTCTCCGCTTAGTTTTTCAAATAAACAGATACCCAACCCTTCACTTTTAAAGCTGCCAGCACAGTTATAAGGCTGCTCTGCATCGCAATAAGCGCTAATTTGTGCATCACTGAGTATTTTAAACGACACATTAAAAGGTTCTACGCAGGTTTTTTTAGTGCCAGTAACAATATCGTAAACACAAAGCCCAGTTAAAAATGTTACAGTATTACCGCTAAATAAATTTAGTTGCTTTACAGCATTTTGCTTATTGTGTGGTTTACCTAAAATTTGATTATTGAACACCGCGACTTGGTCTGATCCAATAGCTAACCCTTTGTTAAAGTGTTTATTGGCTGCTGAGGCTTTTAATTCACTTAAACGCTTAACCAATTCGGTAGGTGTTTCGCATTCAAGTGCTGATTCGTCAACGTCTGGTGAAAACGTATCAAATGGTAAATTAAATTTTTGTAATAAAGACTGCCTAAAAGGCGAGCTTGACGCTAAAATGAGTGGATGCTTCACGGACTGTTTTCCTACGATAATTCAGATTGAGTTAGGATAAATCAGATCCGAGAGTAAAACACGTTAAAAACCAAGTAAAAATGGTTTTTTACTTTGACTAACAAACTAACTATCTATATGATGCAGCCCCTATGCAAAAGGTGAAAATTCCCATCACTCTTCATCCAGGCAAAGCAGCGCAGCACCGTTTAAAGTATGACGGAATTGTACCGCTTGAAAAACTTACTCGTTTAGAGAAAGTTGTGCAGGAAGAAGTAGGTGAAATAGCGGTAAAAATACATTGCAAAAACGATGATCAAGGTTTCGCTGTGATTAGAGGCAATTTGTCCACACACGTTACTGTCATTTGTCAACGTTGTAATGGTGATTTAGGGTTGGATTTGGTTCAAGACTTTGCATATTCACCAGTAGGTGAAGATACAGAGTTAGATATTTTTCCAGAAGACTACGATGAAGTAGCGCTTGATGAAAATGGTGAAGTTAACGTTTTTAATTTAATTGAAGACGAACTAATTTTAGCAATTCCATTAGTGGCTACCCACAACGAAGCTTCATGCAGTTATTCAGCAAAGCCTGCCAGCTTTGGTGTATTAAAGGCGGAAGATGATAAACCTAATCCATTTGATATTTTGAAACAACTTAAGAAAGATTCTTAGGAGAAGACTATGGCTGTACAAAAAAGCAAAAAGTCTCGTGCAAGACGCGGCATGCGCCGTTCACACGATGCGATCAGTGGTCCAACTTTAACTGTAGATCAAACATCTGGTGAGACTCATCGTCGTCACCATGTGACTGCAGATGGTTACTACAAAGGCGTTCAAGTAATTTCTAAATAAGAGATTACTTATATGCTGAAAGATCTAACCATAGCGTTAGATATGATGGGGGGCGATTACGGCCCCCGTTCATCTATTCCTGCTGCCGTTTGTGCAGTAAATGCTCATGCCAATTTAACTCTCATTTTATGTGGCAATGAACACGTTATATCTAAAGAACTCGAATCCCTCGATTCTCTACCTCATCCTAGACTCATAATTCGTCACTGTAGTGAAATAGTCACCAATGCCTGTGAACCTGCAATTGCTGTGCGTTCAAAAAAAGATTCATCTATGCGTGTTGCCCTAGATTTAGTTAAATCGGGCGAGGCTCAAGCATGTGTTAGCTCAGGTAATACCGGCGCTCTATTTTTTATGGCTCACTATGTATTAAAAATGCTGCCAGGTGTTAAACGTGCCGCACTCATTTCATCTGTTCCTACAGAGCTTAAAAACCCAGTATATTTACTCGACTTAGGTGCTAATGTGCATTGTGATTCGCAAATGCTCTATCAGTTTGGCATTATGGGCTCTATTGTTGCTGGCCAAGCACTTGGTTTGGATAATCCTCGCGTTAGTCTATTAAATATTGGCGCGGAGGACATTAAAGGCCACGACGACATTAAACTAGCTGCACAATTAATGCAGCAAAGCCCACATATAAATTATATTGGTTACAGCGAAGGAAGTGATATTTTTTCGGGTAAGGCTGATGTCATAGTATGCGAAGGGTTTGTTGGCAACGTAGCACTTAAAACATGTGAAGGCATTGCCAAGCTTATTATGAATAAGTTTACAACCGCGCTCGAAAAGCACCTTTTATATAAATGTATGGCGTTTATATTGCGCCCAATAATAAAAAAACTCTATAAAAGGGTGAACCCCGACCAGTATAACGGTGCTTCTCTGGTAGGATTGCGCGGTATTGTCGTTAAAAGTCATGGAAATGCGTCAGCTAAAGCATTTCAAGCAGCAATTGATGAAGCGGTAAAAGAGGTTGAACGTCAACTTCCTGATAAAATAGCCGCTATTTTCGAAAAAACACATTCTAAAGACACGGCGGTTAATCAATAATTGATGTGCCGTGTATTTCATTATTTATTTGTTTAATTAAAAAGAGCAAAGTATGGCACAAAAAATTGCACTTCTATTCCCAGGTCAAGGCTCGCAAAGCGTTGGTATGTTACAAGAACTACTAGAGAGTTCTGACATTGTTAAAGCAACATTTGCAGAAGCGTCAAATGCACTGGGTTACGACTTAGCAGAGCTAGTTCTTAATGGCCCAGAAGAAAAATTAAATCAAACCCACCGCACACAACCTGCATTACTAACTGCAAGTGTTGCTATTTACCGTGATTGGTTAGCAGCTAACCCTGATGCAGACGTTGTTATGGCGGGTCACAGCTTAGGTGAATACTCAGCGTTAGTATGTAGCGATGTATTAAGCTTGAGCGAAGCCGTAAAGCTTGTTGAAAACCGTGGTTTATACATGCAAGAAGCCGTGCCAGCAGGCGTAGGTTCAATGGCTGCTATTATTGGCTTAGGCGATGAAGAAATTAAAGCGGCTTGTGCTGCCTCAGCGCAAGGTGAGGTTGTATCTCCAGTTAACTACAACTCTCCTGGTCAAGTTGTTATCGCAGGCCATAAAGCGGCAGTAGATAGAGCATCGCAAGCATGTAAAGATGCCGGTGCTAAACGTGCATTACTACTTTCTGTTAGCGTACCTTCACATTGTGAGTTAATGAAGCCAGCAGCTGACAAGCTAGCAGCAGATTTAGCCGCTTTAACATTTAATACACCTAAGTGTGATGTAATTAATAATGTTGATGTAAAAGCTGAAACGTCAGCTGATGCAATTAAAGACGCACTAGTACGTCAGCTATACAGCCCAGTTCGCTGGACAGAAACAGTACAAGCCTTGGTTGCGCAAGATGTAACACAAAGCTACGAATTTGGTCCTGGTAAAGTATTAACAGGACTTGCTAAACGAATTGATAAAGCAATGATCTGTGGCTCAGTAAACGACGCCGCTTCAATTGATGCAGCTAAATAAGAGTATATAAAATGTCTAATTTATTTTCATTAGAGGGCAAAATTGTCCTAATTACTGGCGCCAGCCGTGGTATTGGTAAAGCAATTGCAACAACATTAGTTGCACAAGGTGCAAAAGTTGCAGGTACTGCGACAAGTGAGTCGGGCGCTGCTAAAATCAGTGAATACCTAGGTGACAATGGTAAAGGTTATGCATTAAACGTAACCGATCCTGCATCTATTGAAGCAACACTTGCTGCAATAAAAGCTGATTTAGGCGATATTGACGTACTTGTAAATAACGCAGGTATTACACGCGATAACTTATTAATGCGTATGAAAGAAACTGAGTGGGACGATATTATCGACACTAATTTAAGCTCAGTTTTCCGTTTATCTAAAGCGGTACTTCGTCCAATGATGAAGAAAAAGAAAGGCCGTATTATTAACATTGGCTCAGTAGTGGGTACTATGGGTAATGCAGGTCAAGCTAATTATGCAGCGGCTAAAGCGGGTGTAATTGGTTTTTCTAAGTCACTTGCGCGCGAAGTTGCATCACGTGGTATTACAGTTAACGTAATCGCACCTGGTTTTATTCAAACAGACATGACTGATAATTTAACTGATGAGCAAAAAGCAGCAACACTTGCAAATGTTCCAGCAGGGCGTTTAGGCCAACCAGACGAAATTGCTGCTGCAGTATGTTATTTAGCATCTGACGCGGCTGCGTATGTATCAGGTGAAACTTTGCATGTAAATGGCGCGATGTACATGGTTTAATCGCCATTGTACCTAGATTACTACTTAATAAAGTTAAGCAAGTTACCTCAAAAACATTGAATTATTTGTGAACTTGCTTTAAACATACTTGAAATCGCTGCGAAAATAAGCGATAAAAGACAAAACACACACTCAGAGGTTTGACCAGACAATTATTTATGGTCAAATCATTGAATCAGAGAATTATGCGGCGTAAACTACGCCGCAATCTGAAAATAACGCATTGGCGTTTTTAATAAAGGAAAGAAGAATGAGCGATATCCAAGAACGCGTAAAGAAAATTATCATTGAACAACTAGGTGTTAAAGAAGAAGAAGTTAAAAATGAATCTTCTTTCGTAGATGACCTAGGTGCAGATTCTCTTGATACTGTTGAACTAGTAATGGCTCTTGAAGAAGAGTTTGACACTGAGATCCCAGATGAAGAAGCTGAGAAGATCACTACAGTACAAACTGCTATCGATTACGTTACAGCACACGCTGAGTAATTAATCGCACGTTAAAGGCAGCATCCGCTGCCTTTAATTTTTTATATCCAAACCACCTCAAAGTTCGTGATTCAAAACTTAAATCTCTATGCTCAATTTTAGCTAAAAATTAATTTTGATAGTGTTATGCGTTTTTAATCTATTTTGGGACTAGCACTTTGAGGTAGCTTGGGTATGATCATCCCCTTGTAAAATATCCCTTATTGGAGGCAAACCGTGGCTAAACGTCGAGTCGTCGTAACTGGCTTAGGAATGTTGACGCCGCTAGGTAATGATGTTCAATCAACCTGGCAAGGCTTATTAGATGGTAAAAGTGGCATTCAAACAATAACGCACTTTGATACATCAAAATTTGGTACTAAATTCGCTGGTTTAATAAATGATTTTGATGCTACTGCATACATGTCAGCGAAAGATACTAAAAAAATGGACTTGTTTATTCAGTACGGCATTGCAGCGGGTGTTCAAGCCTTTAAAGATTCAGGCCTTGAAATCACTGAGCAAAACGCAGCACGCATTGGTGTAGCTGTAGGCTCAGGTATTGGTGGGCTTACGTTAATTGAAGAAAACCACATTAAGCTATTAAACAGTGGTCCGCGCAAGTTATCGCCATTTTATGTGCCGTCTACCATTATTAATATGATCTCAGGTCATTTATCAATGATGCATGGACTTCGTGGTCCAAATATTTCAATTGTAACTGCCTGTACTACTGGTTTGCATAATATTGGCCATGCAGCGCGCATGATTGCCTACGGTGATGCAGATGCAATGGTTGCTGGCGGTGCAGAAAAAGCGTGTACCCCAATTGGTATGGGTGGCTTTAATGCTGCGCGTGCACTTTCAACCCGCAATGACGATCCACAAGCGGCTTCTCGCCCTTGGGATAAAGACCGCGATGGCTTTGTGCTTTCTGACGGCGCTGGTGTTGTTGTAGTTGAAGAGTACGAACATGCTAAAGCACGTGGCGCTAAAATTTATGCTGAGCTTGTAGGCTTTGGTATGAGTGGCGATGCGTACCACATGACATCACCACCAGAAGATGGTGCGGGTGCTGCACTTGCAATGCAAAACGCACTAAACGATGCGCAAGTAAACGCTGAGCAAATTGGTTACATTAACGCACACGGTACATCTACAAATGCAGGCGATAAAGCAGAAACTGCCGCTGTTAAGTCTATTTTTGGTAATTCAGCTAAAGATGTAATGGTAGGCTCGTCTAAATCGATGATGGGTCACTTGTTAGGTGCTGCAGGTTCGGTTGAATCGATTATTTCGATTTTATCACTGACAGATCAAAAAGTGTCGCCAACTATCAACCTTGATAACCCAGACGAAGGGTGTGACTTAGATTATATTGCTCACACTGCACGTGATGCAAAGTTAGACTTTGCACTGTGTAACTCGTTCGGTTTTGGTGGTACTAATGGCTCGTTGCTATTTAAAAAGGTATAATCTTTTTTAACAACGAATCAAATTATAAGAGCTCAGTTGTTTAACTGGGCTTTTTTTATATGCCAAACAAAATGCAAACAATAATAGCAGTAGATCAAAACAGCACTTTAAGCACGCGTGACAGGGGCTTAAATTACGGTGATGGCTTTTTTACAACCGCTAAGGTTGTTGATGGGCAAGTACAGTATTGGGCTCATCATAAAGCGCGTTTGATTGAATGCGCACAGCGTTTGGGTTTTCCTGAGTTAGACTTTAATAGCCTTGAAAATCAAATTGCTTTGCATATAAACGCTGCACCACTAAACGTGCTTAAAATACTTGTAACGCGAGGCGAAGGCGGACGTGGTTATGGGCTGCCAAGTGAGTGTAATGTCACTATTTTATTGAGTGTATTAGATTACCCTAGTAATTACGAAGCGCTTACTAAAAAGGGTGTGAATCTCGAAATAAGCCCGATTAAATTAGCGGCACAGCCATATTTAGCGGGCCTTAAAACATTAAACCGGCTTGAACAAGTGCTAGTTAAAAAAGCGATGCAAACGCAAAACTGCGATGATGTTTTAGTGCTTGATTACAATAACAATGTAATTGAAGCTTCAGCTGCTAATATTTTTGCGATTAAAAATAAGTGTGTGTTTACGCCATTGCTTGATGAGTGCGGAATAAAGGGCGTTTATCTACAATCGTTATGTGATAAATTGCCTGTTGAATTTAAACGCGTGAAAGTAGAAGATTTAACCCAAGCAGACGCCGTATTTGTGTGTAATAGCTTAATGGGAGCAGTACCTGTTAAACGTATTGAGCAACAGGTATTTAATACAGACGACAGCCACGCATTACTAACTAGATTATTAGCCAAGGAGGCTGAGTGTTAAAAGTTATTTTATCGGTACTTTTTTTAGCTGTTATAACCACTGCTATTGGTTACCAGCAATTACAAGCAACAATAAATAGCCCGCTAAAAGTAGCGCAAAACACACAATTTGAAGTTAAGCATGGCACTGGCTTTAATAAGTTATGTCAGCAGTGGCAAGCTAACAACTGGGTAGAAGGCTGCTGGCGTTATCAAGTAATTGCCAAATTAGATCCCACACTTACCGACTTAAAAGCGGGCCTTTACGAGCTAACAGATGATAGCGTTATCAACAACGTAAAAAAAATTAATCAAGGCCAGCAAATCAACTTTAGTTTTACCATAATTGAAGGGCAAAACTTACGTGAAGTACTAAGTGCTATTAAAAAAGCCGATAATTTACAAAACGATTTAAAAACTGACGAGCTAAGTACACAAATACTGGGTAATAATACACAATTAGAAGGTTGGTTATTCCCCGACACTTACCACTATCATAATAACGATACTGCAAGCAGTGTATTAAAACGTGCAGCACAAAAAATGCAGCAAACGTTAGACGGTGCTTGGCAGCAGCGCGCAGCTGAGCTCCCTTACAAAACAGCATATGAAGCACTTATAATGGCTTCAATTATTGAAAAAGAAACAGGCCTTGCCAGCGAGCGTCCGTTAATTGCATCAGCGTTTGTTAATCGATTAAACACCAATATGCGCCTACAGACCGATCCAACCGTAATATACGGATTAGGCGCTGATTTTGATGGCGATATTAAACGCAAAGATTTACGCGATTATACGCCTTACAATACGTATCGTATTAATGGTTTACCACCAACACCGATTGCAATGCCATCAAAAGCCGCTATTTTAGCTGCAGTTAATCCGCCACAAAGTGAATATGTTTACTTTGTATCAAAAGGCGATGGTAGCCACCAGTTTTCAACCACGTTAAAACAGCATAACGCAGCAGTTAAAACGTATATATTAAATAAAAAGAATTAATTTTTATGAAATCAAAATTTATAGTAATAGAAGGGCTAGAAGGCGCTGGTAAATCAACCGCTATTTCGTTATGCCAAGACTTTTTAAACAAACAAAAAATAGACTTCATTAACGTCCGCGAACCTGGCGGCACACCGCTTGCTGAATCGCTTCGGACGCTTGTAAAAGCAGAGCACGAAGAAGAAATTGCCTTTGAAACCGAGTTGCTTATTATGTACGCAGCACGTTCGCAATTAATGCACAATGTTATTACCCCAGCGCTCGATAAAGGCCAGTGGGTACTTGCCGATCGTCATGACTTATCGTCTCAGGCGTATCAAGGTGGTGGGCGTGGTATTAGCTCAAATACATTAGCTTCACTTTCGTCAATGGTATTAAAGGGCTTAAAGCCTGATTTAACTATTTACCTTGATATTGACCCAGTGATAGGCCTTGAACGTGCAAAAGGGCGTGGCGAGCTTGACCGTATTGAACAAGAAGCCATTGAGTTTTTTCAGCGTACACGTATGCGTTATGTTGAACTTGCTAATGACGACAACACAATTAAAACAGTTGATGCAAACCAAAGTATTGATAAAGTACATCGCGATATAACCAATGTATTGCATTCATTTTTTGAAGGCCTAAAATAATATGCCATTGCCGTGGCTACACGATACTCAAGCACGTTTAGCGCAAAGTTATCGCGCAGAGCGTTTTCATCATGCGCAATTATTTTGTGGGCCTGTTGGCGTAGGTAAATTTGAGTTAAGTGATGAGCTTGGTAATGCTTTGTTATGCCAAAATATAGCTAAGCAGGTAGCTGCGCAAAACAGTATGCTAAAACCTTGCGGGCATTGTAAAAGCTGTTTACTTACACTTGCGGGTACTCATCCCGACAAGCGCTTAACGCAAGTTGATGGGCAAAGCATAGGCGTAGATGATATACGCGGCATTAGTGATTTTATGAATCACTCAGCAGCGCAAAATGGTAATAAAGTAGCGATAATCGAAAATTGCGAAAAAATGACCACAGCAGCAGCTAACGCATTATTAAAAACACTTGAAGAGCCAACTAGTAGCCGCTTTTTAATATTAACTACAAGTCAACCAGCACAGCTCCCTGCAACTATTTTAAGTCGATGCGCTAAAAGTGACGTAAAAATAACAAATACAGCCCTTGCTCAGCAATGGTTAGAGACATTAGATATTCCTAACTATAGTTGGTTAGCACTTTTTTATAACCAACCGCTGCAAGTAAAGCATTGGCAACAGCAAGACCAGCTAAAAAATATTGATACACTGTATAAGTTTGCAACTGAGTTTAAACAAAGCCATAATTTCAAAGCGTTAGTCGATATAATAAATAAACAGCCTGAGCTTGTTCGTATATTTACTTTATTTTTAAGCGTGCAACTAAAGCATCAATTGCTGCAAGGTATGAGTTTTGACGCTTATCAAAGTGCGCAAAATGCATTAGGCGAGTTTTTACAAAATAACACACAAGTACTTGGCCTTAATTTACCGCTTGCTGTATCACGATTAGCATACACATTGCGAAATTCTTAAAAGGATTAATCATGCAAGAACTACTAGTAGACATAGACGATTTAGACGAGTTATACCGTTGTTATATGCCTTACTTAAAAAAAGGTGGCTTATTTGTACGTACTAATATGCGTTACGAAGCAGGGCATTCATTAGCGCTTAGAGTTACCTTGCCCGATGCCTTAGAAGATGATGTAGTAACAGGTAAAGTGTCGTGGATCACGCCACAAGGGGCACAAAGCTCTAACCCTCCAGGTATTGGTATTAGCTTTTTAGACGATAAAACAAACCTAAACGCTAAAATCGAAAAGCTACTTGGGACTATGTTAAACTCAGGCGATCAAACATATACCATGTAGTTATAGGGTCGGTTTTTCATTGAGATTAACGCCGCCCTATATTGGGTTCTTTTAATTATTAACATAATAAATTAAACGAACAAATTTAAACCCTGAACATAATACAGGCCTTATAGTGATTGTAGATTCTCATTGCCATTTAGATCGTCTTGATTTTGATAAATTAGACTTAAACCTTGACCAAGTTCTTGATAAAGCGCGTGCAAAGCAAATCGAGCACTTTTT
This sequence comes from Pseudoalteromonas sp. APC 3358, assembly GCF_030408075.1. NCBI lineage: Bacteria > Pseudomonadati > Pseudomonadota > Gammaproteobacteria > Alteromonadales > Pseudoalteromonadaceae > Pseudoalteromonas > Pseudoalteromonas sp. APC 3358. The sequence goes on along the minus strand of NZ_JASDCE010000015.1, from coordinate 85,451 downwards.
ATGTGTAAGCGTAACGCTTGATCAGTTTCCAAGCATGCTTGATAAAATTAAGCACTACGACGATGTTTCAGCCTCATGTGGTGTACATCCACTTGATCAAAAAGACGCCCTTAATAAACAGCAACTAATCGACTTAGCCTCACACGAAAAAGTCGTTGCTATTGGCGAAACGGGTCTTGATTACTACTATTCAAAAGATACTCACGCAGTGCAGCAAGCAAGCTTTGTTGGGCATATTGAAGTGGCTAACGAATTACAAAAACCGTTAATTATTCATACTCGTGATGCCCGCGCCGACACCATTAATTTAATGCGCGAGCACAAGGCCGAAAACTGCGGTGGTGTGCTACATTGCTTTACTGAAGACTGGGATATGGCTAAAAAAGCCATAGACATGGGCTTTTATATTTCTATTTCGGGCATTGTTACCTTTAAAAATGCTATTGAGCTAAAAGAAGTAGTAAAACAAATACCGCTAGATAGATTACTAATAGAAACCGACTCGCCTTATTTAGCACCAGTACCGTATCGTGGGCAAACAAACCAGCCAGCGTACGTAGAAGATGTTGCTTATTACATTAGCGAACTTAAAGGCATTAGCTTTAATGAACTGGCTAAAGCCACTACCGAGAACTTTTATTCTTTATTTGAATTAGCAGCTAAAGGCTAAATACATGATTTCTCACACGGCAAACCTTCCTATTTTACTAATGGGGCCAATGGTGCGCCGTGCAGAGCAAACTGGAGTCTGCATTCAGTTTGCTACCTCCAAACCTGCAAACTGCCAAATAAACTTATTAAATGTTGAGTGTTATAGCGATCAACACACTGTTTCTTTAGGCGAACATTTATACCTGCATTTCGTCATTATAAAGCCAATAGACAACAAACTCCCTCTAGATAGCTTATTAAGCTATGAACTTGTAATTGATGATATAGCAGTCGATTTGTCGCCTTGGTGCTATAGCAATCAAACAGCGCCTGCATTTGTAATTCCCAAAAAACTGAGTGATATTTTGCATGGCTCGTGCCGTAATGCACATCATCCAGCAAAAGACAGCTTAGTGTCTGCAAGTCACTGGCAAAATACTCAGCGCGGTAATAATAATCAAGGCGCACAATTGTTATTACTGAGTGGTGATCAGGTTTATGCCGATGACGTAGCAGGGCCCATGTTATTAGCTATTCATCAGTTAATTAAAGCGTTAGGTATCTATAAAGAGCAACCACTTGCCATTGAGCTGCCCGCCGACATAAATGAGCAACTTTATAATCGCCATTTATTTTTACCAAAAACGCCTTGGCAAAAACGCTCAAAGTTAGGTGTGGGCTACTGGCTAAAAAAAGACGAACCTCACTTTTCAAGTGTAAAAGCTTACAATCACCTTATCCACTTTGAAGAATATATAGCACTTTATTTATTAAATTTTAGTGCTGCTGCTTGGCAATGCGTTGATATACAAAACACAACGTATTTAGGTCAAAGCGAGCAAAACAAAACTATTTTTAACGCTGAAAAAACAGCACTGATTGATTATGCAAAAGGCTTAAGTGAAGTAGAGCGGTTGTTTGCCAATGTATCGACATTAATGATGTTTGACGATCACGATGTAACCGATGATTGGAATCTCACCGCTGGGTGGGAACAAGCTATTAATGAAAACCCAAGTAGTAAACGAATCATTAATAACGGCTTAATTAGTTATTGGCTTTTCCAAGGGATGGGGAACGATGCACTAAATAAAACAGGCGAGCTACTTACACCTTTTAAGCAAAGCCGTACTGCTAATAATTTATGGCAGTTTAAAGCATTTGATAAACCACTAAACGATTTTAGTTTTTGGCATTACGAACTTACTACAATACCCAAAGTAGTGGTGCTAGATACGCGTACGCACCGCTGGCGAAATGAGCAAAACTTTAACGAGCCATCAGGTCTACTTGATTGGGAACGTCTCACAGAGCTTGAAGAAAGCCTATTAAGCCACGACCAAGTTATTATTGTATCGCCAGCCCCTGTGTTTGGTGTGAAATCAATAGAAGCCATTCAAGCCATGTTTAACATATGTGGCCAACCCCTCATGGTGGATGTAGAAAACTGGATGGCGCACGAAGGCTCAGCCAAAAAGCTACTCGATACTTTTAGACGAACCGACACCCCAAACGAAACCCTTATTTTATCGGGTGATGTACATTACTCTTTTTGCTTTTCAGTGCAAAAGCGTTTTGGCGATCACCCTAATCGAATTTGGCAACTTACCGCCAGCGGTATTAAAAACGAGTTCCCGCGTAAATTAATAAACATACTCGATAAACTAGATTCAATTCTATACGGCCCAAAAAGCCCATTAAACTTTTTTACCAAACGTTGGCATATGGAAGTAGATAAGCACCAAACCATAGGCGAAGGGCAAAAATACTTAGTAAGCGACTCAGCTATTAGTTTAATAACACTAGAGCAAGGAAATTTAGCCCGCTATCAACTCATACATGGTGAAGGGCATTTAACTGAGTTTGATTTAGAAGAACAGTAATTTTTAATCAATAATTAATTAATTAAATAAATTAAAGGCCTATTTGCACAAAGAGAAGCGAAAGAGGAGTAAATGAGAAGACACAATGCCAATCAGAATACAGTTTCGGTGTTTATTTTCTTCTCTAAAAGCGCAGCGCCTCATAACCTCTTTGTGAATAAATTACTAATTACAGGCTTTGCTTGTTACGCTAACAAGTTAACCGTAAATTGAACCTTGGCGGTATACGCTGAGCTTGCTCGCGTGAGAAGCGCAGCTTCTAATTACTTTGTATTAGGTAATTACTTGGCTTTGTATTTAACTATGCTCTTTTCGGCTTCGTTTAGACGCGGGTAATTTACTACTTAATATCGCCAAACATAAAATAGTCATAAACAATATTGAGTTTGCACCGGCTTGCAAAGAATAATCTACCAACGAGTGTAGCAGCATATCTATAATTGCAATGGCACAACCAAAGGCAACACCCTGAAACAGCGCTGTTTTACGCTTTCGCATAGTCGCTATACATAACCATAAACAGTAGAGTATAAGTGAGCCCAGTGCAGCTGTAGTGGGTATACCCAGCTCTACTGCAAACTGTACGTAATCGTTATGGGCGTTATCGTAGTAACCTGAATAAGGCTCAGACTGATGCGCCGGAAACGCAGTATAAAATGTACCACCACCAGAGCCTAACAAAGGCTTATCTAAAATGAGGGGTATTGAATCACGTACAACTTCGTCGCGGGTTTCTGATGAAATACTGGTTTCGCTTATACGCTGTTTAACTTTTTCTACATCAAATATAGCGCCGATAATAATTAAATCGATTATAAAAAAACTAACTATAAGTAGTTTAAACGCTTTAGGCTTTTGCCTGTAAATAAAAAACGCGAGTAAGCTAACAACCATTAATGCAATAAAAAATGCCGAGTTACCCATACGGCTACGCGTTAAAATTAACGCAACAATGATAATAATTAACGAAATACGTAAAATTATTTTTGAGCTTAAAAGTATTTCAGTCCAAGCACGAAGCGTTTGTTTTAATGTGTGTTTGTAATCGCTAGTAGAGCGCTTTAGCTCGCTAACTAAAGCACCAATACCTAAACACAAACATAAAGCTAAAAAGTTAGCCAAAAAGTTAGAGTAAGTAAACGTACCAATAGCACGGTCGGTATGTTTATAGCCAAATAACGGGCTAATTATATCTGGCGATAAATTTAAATAAGTGGCATATAAAGCCTGAAAAACGCCGGCACTTATAATTGCATATATTAAATTTTTAATACGCTTTTCAGTATTACAATAAATAAATAGTAGCCAACAAAATAAAATCATAAAACTTGTTTTAATAAGCATTTGTTTAGTTTGAAATGGGTCAACACTTACGGTAAATATTTGTACTGCGCATACACCCGCAACTATACCGAGTACAGTAAATAAGGGCCAAGAATATAAAGGAGGGTATAAAGGGTGCTCGTTATTAATACTGCTGTAAACTAAATGGATGAAAAAGGTAGCGCTAATTAAGATCCCCATTGCTAAAATTGCCCAAGGGCGGTAACTACCTAATGGTAATGGCAGCAAAAATAAAATTGCACATAGTAAAAAAAATATAAAACGATTCACAGGGTTCTCTAAACTAAGAGCCTAAAAGAAGGGCTAAAAAAATAAGCCATATAAAGTAAAACGCAGCCAAAAGGCTGCGTTTTTATTATTTTATTAACGATTAGTTACCGACTTCAGATATACCTTCATCGCCACCTGTGCCACCGGCACCTTGTGGTACTGGAGTTGTTGGTAAAGTAACAATTACCGGAGCTACTGGAGTTGGAGCGCCACCTGGGCCAGCTGCTGTTGCTTCAGAGGCAACAGTGGCATCAACGCCAGCGGTAATAGCAGCAAGTGTAACGGTATCGCTGTCAACGCCAGCGGCTACAAGTGCAGCTAAAAAATCAGCAATAAGTGGGCTATCAGCACCAATAGCGTCTACAACTACAGTCATCATAGAATCAACTTGGGCAGCAGTACAATTTGTACATACGCCGTTAATAGCCGCTACTAAGTCTGCTTTAAGCTGATCTGGAGCTGTTTCAACAGTTGCGCTATTTAAAACGTTGACTAAATTAGTCATGCCTTCAGTTTGTACGACTGCATCAGTATCCGTTTGTGCATAACTTGGTAAAACTGTAAGTGCAGATGCACCAGCGATTAAGCTGGCCAATATAAATGATTTCATCTCTTGTCCCTTGGTAGAGTATTAATTACAAAATTTTAGCGCATCGGTGCAAAAAGTAAACTCTTTATTTGCGCCATTATCATTAGTTTTTATTATTTTGGTTGGCGGCATTATCAAATTACCCTGTACACCATCACAACCTAAACCCTCAAGTACCTTTAAAGTTTCAGGTTTTTCAATTAAACAGGCTAAAACCTTAATACCAAAGCCATGACAAATATTATTAACGGTTTGAATAAAAAATTGGCTTTGGGTGTTATCTAATAAATCTTGAATATAGCTACCATCTATTTTTATATATTCTATATCTAACCCTTGTAAGTATCTAAACGAGGTTAAACTAGTACCAAAGTGTTCAACACACACATTTATGCCAATATCTTTTATTGTATCTATATGTAAAGAAGCAACATGTACGTTATAAAGTAAGCTAATTTCATGCAATTCAAAAATCAAGTTTGTTTTAATAATTGATTTAGTGTGAGCATAAAGAGTAAGCCATTCAATAAAGTCAGTTGAATACAACGAAGCTTTACTAATATTTAATGCGAATGTATCGTCAGGGTATTGCTCTTTAATGTTTACAAAGTTACGAATTATTTTTTTGTCTAACTCTTCGGTTAAGTTAAGCTTTTCGGCCATAGCAAATAAATGGCCATTATTAACCTTTTCGCCTTCATGCGTAAAATGAGCAAACACCTCAAAGTAGCACTGCTTGTTTTGTGAGTTAGTGCGTTTAACTGGCTGCACCGAAAAACTAACTTCACCAGTAGCAATAATTGACTGAATAAGCGAACGCCACTCTTTAACACTAAACAAAGTATCTTTATCTACTTTATTTACAGCCGAATCGCCAATAGTACAGCCAGTATCAAGAGCTGAAAGTACACTCCCAATAGACGAGCCTTTATCAACACTTACTAACGCTAAGTTAGCAAAACCATTTACGTGTAAGCTGTTTTTCTTTTTACTAAAAGCATCATTTATATCAAGGCGTGTTCTATTTAAAAATTGCATATCGAATGGTGCTAAAGCAATAAAAGTACTACCGTTAAGTCTAAATATTTTAGAATTAGTTAAAGCACCAATTACATTTTGCAAAGTAACGCTTACATCATGTACGTGCTCGTCACCATCTTGGTAACTTACAGTTTGGTTAATATTAGCAAGTGAGGGGAGAGTAATCATCATTGCAGTGATTGGAGTGTCGCTAGTAATGGCGTCAACCACTGAGTTAAAGTGATTTTCAAACGAACGGCGGTTACCCAGCCCTGTGAGTGAGTCTACATATACTTCATCGGTAAGTGCTTGTGTTTGCTTTGTTAAGGAGTCAAAGGTGCTTTGTAGGTTCATTACCATATTATTAATGGCTTTTGTTACAGTACGTAGCTCGCGCGCAACAGGTATTTCGTCGTTTAATGTAAAGCGTTTACGCGTTACCAGGTGGGCTTGGTTTTCTACTGCCTTTAAAGGTTTAAATACAGCACGTAATATTAAATATGCCACAGCAAGCGACGCTACTAATAAAAATAAAGAGCCATAAAAACTGCGTTTAGTATGTTCCCATAGCGTTAAATACGATTGCCCAACATGGCTTGTTACTTCAAGCACTCCAGCCATAATCCAGCCATTGTTTAATTCTGATTGCATAGTAGGGGCTTTAAGCTTTACTGCTGTAATAAACCAATTAGGTACAGACTCAACGCGTTTTGGGCTTGTTAGGTTAAATACCACGTTACTATCAGCGTTAGTAAATTTTATTTGTTTGTAATAACCTGAGTCGAAAATAGCGGTTGCCATGGTTTGGGCAATCATTAAGCTATCTTCTTCAAGGTAGGGGGATATAGAAAGCCCTAAGCTTGTTGCTGTATCTTGCGCGTGGCTACCCATTTGTGTTTGTAAGTATTGACGAGTGGTATCAACGTCGGTAATTACGCGTACAAAAAACGAAAGTACCGAAATCAATATAATAAGGCCATATACTTGGGTTTTTAAACTCAATCCATTTTTAAAAAGTCGAGACATAACTCGGTGTTCCTTTATCACTTTTGGCGGGCGCAAGCTCACCTTGTTCAATTCGCTCTAGCATGGTGTTCCAGGCAGAAACACCACGGCTATTTTTTACTTTATTGCCTAACCCTTTTGATTTGGCTAACCATAAACCTTGGCCATTAAAACTATATATAGGTGTTAAATCAGGGCGTTTATTAGCGGGCAGTAGTTTAGTATTAAAGTTACCTAAAACAAAGGGGATTTGATTAGGAGTTTCAATATATATAAGCACCATGTGAGGTTGATTAACTGTTTTTTGACGTACATACATTAAACGTACTTTATCTTCGGGTACGCCAAGTGCTATTAAGGTAAAATATTTGGCAATCACGTAGTCTTCACAATCACCCATACCCACGCCTAAGCTTTCAAGCGGGGTAGCCCAATAATCTTTTTGGTGCCAAAGCTCATCATCGGTTTTGTATTTAATGTGCTTATTAAAAAAGTCATTCACCAAATGGATTTTTTGCCATTCACTTTTATCAGCCGATTCATCTATAAAACTTAGCCAGTTTTTAATGCGTTTATGTCCTTCATCACCATACTGTTTTTGAGCGCGCGCAATTATATCGCTATTGCGTAAATACAAAAGCATATCTTGTGCGCATACAAAAAAAGACACTAATAATAAAATGTAAAACCTTAAACGCACAAATGTTCCTTTAAGTCTGTGATCCCTAATAACTAAACAAGGCTAGTATAGTATTGGTAGCTTTGGAAAGGTAGATCACCAAAAAGTATGGGAGTACTGAAATAGTGTGATGAAATCGAATTCGATGCAACATAAATTTAACAAAAAAACAATCAAAAAGTACTCTTTAATTATTGAGTGCATTATTGTGTTGTGTATAATAGCAATTTCACAAGGCTTGTGAAGCGCTTAAAAGGGATTCAGCTTTAGTTATCCCTTTTTTTGCTGTTAGCAAAATAATGAAAGGAATTAAAGTGAAAGTTTTAAAAGCAGTATTACCTGTAGCAGGCCTTGGTACGCGTATGTTACCAGCCACAAAAGCCATCCCTAAAGAAATGCTCCCTCTGGTAGACAAACCTTTAATCCAATATGTAGTTAACGAAGCTGTAGCCGCTGGCATAAAAGAAATAGTATTGGTTACACACGCTTCAAAAAACTCAATAGAAAATCACTTTGATACTAGCTTTGAGCTAGAAGCCACGCTAGAAGCACGTGTAAAACGTAGCCTGCTAGAAGAGGTTCGCTCAATAGTACCAACAGATGTAACGGTAATTTCTGTGCGCCAATCAGCACCACTAGGCTTAGGCCACGCGGTATTAGCAGCGCGTCCAATTGTTGGTAATAACCCATTTGCGATAATGCTACCCGATGTAATTATCGATAAATATAAATCAAATTCAAAAACTGATAATTTAAGCCAAATGATCGACCGATTCGATAAAACAGGCTTCAACCAAGTAATGGTAGAGCCAGTGCCTCAAGAGCAAGTGCATCAATATGGTGTGGTTGATTTAGCCGGTAAAAAAATAAATGCAGGCGAAAATACTGCTATTAAAAACATGGTCGAAAAACCTAATACCATTGATGCCCCAAGTAATTTAGCTATTACAGGGCGCTATGTTGTATCTACCGCTATTTGGGATTTGCTTGAGTACACCCCACCGGGTGCGGGCGGTGAAATACAGCTTACTGATGCATTATTACAATTACGTCATTTGGAAACTCTAGAAGCATACCATCTAAGAGGTAAGTCACATGATTGTGGTTCTAAGTTAGGTTATATGCTTGCTAATGTCGAATATGCAATGCAATCAAGCCATATGGGTCAAGAGTTCACTGGGCGAGTTAAAGAATTACTTACTTCAAGTAATTAATAAATTAAATTATTTAAATTAAGGACAGTCATGGCTATTAAAATATTAAGTATTTTTGGTACGCGCCCTGAAGCTATTAAAATGGCGCCATTGGTAAAAGCATTAAACTTAGCTGATGGTATTGAAGCTAAAGTATGCGTTACCGCGCAGCATAGAGAAATGCTAGACCAAGTTTTAGACTTATTCGAAATTGTACCAGAATACGACTTAAACATAATGAAGCCAGGCCAAAGCTTATACGATGTAACTACAAACATCCTTTTAGGTTTAAAACCTATTTTGGAAGAGTTTAAGCCAGACCTAATACTTGTTCATGGCGATACAAGTACAACACTTTCAGCAAGCCTTGCTGCATTTTATCAACAAATTCCGGTAGGGCATGTAGAAGCAGGCTTACGCACAGGTAATTTAGGGTCTCCTTGGCCAGAAGAAGGAAATCGCAAATTAACAGGTGCAATTACAAAACTTCACTTTGCACCAACCGATACTTCACAGCAAAACTTACTTAACGAAGGTGTTAATTTAAGCGACATAGTTGTAACGGGTAACACCGTAATAGATGCACTATTACAAGTTGTTGATAAAGTAAAAACAGATGAAGTATTAATAAGTACGTTAAAAGCAAAGTTTCCAGAATTAGACGAAAGTAAAAAGCTAATTTTAGTAACAGGCCACAGACGAGAAAGTTTTGGTGGTGGTTTTGAACGTATTTGCGAAGCACTAACAGAAATAGCACTTGCACATCCAGAGGCGCAAGTACTTTACCCTATGCATTTAAACCCAAATGTACGTGAGCCTGTAAATCGTATTTTAAAAGACGTTAAAAACGTACAACTTATAGAACCTCAAGACTACTTGCCATTTGTATACCTGATGAGTAAAGCCCACATAATAGTAACTGACTCAGGCGGCGTACAAGAAGAAGCGCCAAGCTTAGGTAAACCTGTTTTAGTAATGCGCGATACAACTGAACGTCCAGAAGCAGTTGCTGCAGGTACAGTTAAATTAGTAGGCACCGATAAAAATCGAATTATAGATGAAGTTAAAAACCTACTAACAAATCAAGCTGATTACCAAACAATGAGCCGAGCTCATAACCCATATGGTGATGGTAAAGCGTGTGAGCGTATTATTTCAAAAATTAAACAACACTTTAACGTGCAATAAAACGTTTTTTAAAGGATTTTGTAATGACAATTAAAACAGTATCAGTAGTAGGTTTAGGCTACATAGGGTTACCAACAGCAGCTGTAATAGCCTCAAGAGGGATTAACGTTATTGGTTTAGATGTAAATCAAAAAGCGGTTGATACAATTAACGCTGGTGAAATACATATTGTAGAGCCTGATTTAGATATTATTGTACGTGGTGTTGTTTCTACAGGTAACTTACGCGCTACAACTGTTCCTGAAAAAGCGGATGTATTTATGGTTGCAGTACCAACACCATTTATCCATAGCGAAAGCGGTGATCATAAAGCAGATCTAAGCTACATAGAATCTGCAGCTAAAACTATTGCCCCTGTACTCGAAAAAGGGAATTTAGTCATTTTAGAATCAACTTCACCAGTAGGTGCAACAGAGCAGCTAGCACAATGGCTAAGTGAAGCTCGCCCTGATTTATCGTTCCCACAAGATAAAGGCGATGCAGCCAACATTAACGTCGCACATTGCCCTGAACGCGTATTACCAGGTTATGTACTGCAAGAGCTGGTATCTAACGACCGTGTTATAGGTGGTATGAGTAAAACATGTAGCGAAAAAGCAGTAAAGTTATACGAAACATTTGTACGTGGTGAGTGCATAGTAACAAATGCACGTACAGCCGAAATGGCAAAGCTAACAGAAAACTCGTTTCGCGATGTAAATATAGCATTTGCTAATGAATTATCTGTAATTTGCGACAAGCTTAAAATTAACGTGTGGGAATTAGTTAAATTAGCTAATCGCCACCCTCGCGTAAATATACTTAACCCAGGCCCGGGTGTTGGTGGACACTGTATTGCTGTTGACCCGTGGTTTATTGTTGCTAGCTGCCCAGACGAAGCAAAAATAATTAAACAAGCGCGTTTAACAAATGATGCAAAACCGCATTACGTAATAAGTAAAATAGCTAAAGCCGCTGACGAGTTTAAACGCCCAGTTATAGCGTGTTTAGGGCTTGCATTTAAAGCCGATATTGACGACTTGCGTGAAAGCCCTGCATTACAAATAGTACAAGAGCTAGCCACACAAAACGTAGGTAAAATTTTAGCAGTAGAACCTAATATACAAGAATTACCTGAAAAGCTTTCATCAAAAGGTGTAGAGCTTACAACATTAGAAACAGCATTAGAGCAAGCTAATATTATAGTAGTGCTAGTAGATCACAAACAATTTAAAGCAGCAGATAAAACAGAATTTGCCTCAAAAGTTGTTATAGACACGCGCGGGATAATGTAAGTTAAATGATGACTCCATTTGAGCTAATTAAAAGTGACTTAAGCCGTCAAACTGGCCGTTATTCAAATAATTTATTAATAAAAAATTTATTAAACAATAATCGATCTTTTAAATATACATTTTGGTTAAGGCTTACTAGCTCCAGTAATTCGATATTAAAACTTTTTGCTCGATATATGCATACTCATCTTTCAATTAAATATCAGATTCAAATACCTAAAGAAGCAAAAATTGGCGCCGGACTTTATTTAGGGCATGCAACTGGAATCGTTATTAGCCCATCAGTAGAAATTGGAATTAACTGCAATATCAGTCAATTTGTAAATATAGGCAGCAATCACGGCAAAGCTGCCTCTATTGGTAATAATGTATACATAGGGCCTTTGGTATGTATTGTGGAAGACGTTGTTATTGAAAGTAATGTTACCATAGGTGCTGGTGCTGTAGTGGTTAAAGATATACCTAAAAATGCAACTGCAGTAGGGAATCCAGCTAAAGTAATAAACTGTAATTCACCAGCAAAATATATAAATAATATGTTCGAAAAATGAAATCGAATAGAGGGATATAAGCAGATGATATTAGATTTTATAAAATATATTATTAAGGCTATATAAGTCGATGTCTAGAAAAAATAACATCGGAAAAATATTTTGGTATGGGTTGGAAAATCTTACTACCATAGCTTTTGGACTATTGAGTGTTGTACTAGTTGCACGCTTATTTGGTCCTGAAAGTTTGGGTAAGTTAAGTTATATTCAAGCTATATCTGCTTTAACAGTATTTATAACTGTACTTGGTTTAGACCATATTATTGTAAAAGATTTAGCCCGCCAACCATCTAATACTAAATATATATCAACAATATTTATAACTCAGTTATTAGCTTGGGTTACTCAATGTGCAATTATTTATACCATTATATGGCACATGGGTGATGGGCATGTAGAAACCGACGTGTTTGTTATTTTTTGTTGGATTTCAATTTCGGTGTATTTCTCCAGAGCTACTGTTATAAAACTTTACTTTCAATCAGTTAACTTACCAAAAAATATTGGAATGTCAGCATTAAGCTCAAGATTAATAGCTCTAATGTATCTTTTTTATGCTTTATATTTAAAGTTACCCTATGAATATGTAATTGCCTTTATTCCATTGCAAGCAGCATTTCAATTTTTATTCTTGTTTTATGAGTATAAAAAAACACAAAAAATAGAGCTGCATTTTGATTTTAATATTTTAAAAAAAGTACTAAAAGAAGCTAAACCCTTGTTAATTGCAGGTGCGATATATCCACTTTTCATACAGGCAGATATTGTATTAATAACAAGTATGATGACCGAGGCTGATGCCGGTATTTACAGTGCTGCGGGAAAAGTAATTATGCAATTTGCTTTTGTGGGTACAATCATTACGATGGCGTTTTACTTGCCTTTAGTAAAAAAAGTTGATGAAAAAAGTGAAGATCTTGATTATTTTTTTTCAGGTCTTATAAAAATATTATTTGTTTTAGGACTTTTTAGTGCAATATTTGTAGGCATATTTGCTGACGATATTGTTAAATTACTGTTTGGTGATGATTTTATTGATGCTGCACCTATTTTAAAAATTCTCATTTGGAAAGTAGTAGTTATATATTTAGCTGCAGTATTTTCACGTATGTTAATTTTAATGAATTTAGCCAAATTTGAATTAATAAAATCTATAGTCGCTGCAAGTTTTAGCTTAAGTATGAATTACTTATTAATACCAATGTATGGATTATATAGCGCAGCAATAGTCTCAGTTTTATCTTTTTTTATTGCGGATTTATTTTTTTATGCTGTATTTAAAAAAACACGTCATATTTTTACCATGGCAATGCGAGCTATATTAGGGGTGTTTATTGCTCCAATTCAAACCTATAAAAATATTAACTATGTATTAGCGAGTAAAAATTAAATGTTAACATTGTCAATTATCATGCCCGTCTATAATGGTGAAAAGTACATTATAGAGTCTTTAAACTCTATTTTAGAACAATGGAATTGCTCATTTGACGTTGAAGTAATAATAATTAACGATGGCTCTACTGATAAAACTCAAGAAATAATTGAGAAATGCTACAATGATCAGCTTGAATCAGGATTATTTAAAGTAATTAATCAAAGTAATTCAGGAGTAAGTACAGCAAGAAATAATGGTATAAAAAAATCCACTGGTGATTATATTACGTTTGTTGATGCGGATGATTATATATTACCAGGGTATTTTTCTGATATTTTCTTTAACCTTAAAAGGTACTCAGTAGATATTTTAGAGTTTGGCTGCGTAAGTTTTAAAACTGATGCTGATATAAATGAAAACCCTATTATTTATACGCATGATAAATTTGGCTTGTTAGATACTAGTAAAGTTATAGCTGATATTTTCAGCAAATCAATATTTTATCCACCTTTGAGAGTAATTCGACGTCGTTTTTTTGAGGTTAATTTATTCCCTGTTAACGTTAAATTTTGTGAAGATCTAATTCTTTTGCAAAAAATATATAGTGAAAGTGAGAGTATTTATCACATAAATAAAAAGCTATATGCTTATCGTTATAATGTAAATGGAGCTACAAGGAATGTTAAGTATGAATATATACCAACTATGATTAATTTTTACATAAGTATTATAAATAGAAAAGAACCTGAAATTAATCACCTTAAACTGAATGTCTTATTTGTTATATATAAATTGCATGAAACTTTAGGTTTGAATTTTACCCTACCAAAAAAATTAAAAAGAGACAGTAATAAAGTATTTTTAAAATTGATTTTTGATAAAAAAATTAGCTATAAGAAAAAAATAATAATTTTCTGCCCTTCACTTTTTATGAGATTAAGAAATATATTAAAAAATAAACTTGGATTGTTATGATTTCAGAAAAAAATTGTTATAAAATTATGTTAATAATGCCTATGTCTACACTTAATTTTGGAAGTGAAAGTACAGGTGGAGTTGATTCTGTATGTCAGCTGCTATTAAAAGGTTTCCTTGAAATAAATGATCCACGCTTTACATATAACATCCTAATGTTTGACCCTAGTAATCGTGTTGAAATAAATGGCATGGTAATAAAGTTGAATGAAAATATATCAGTAACTCTTTTTAATGTTAACAATGGAAGCTTTTTACCTAATATAATCACTATATATAGAAATATTAAAGATCAGATATCTATTTTAAAACCTGATTTAGTGCATAGTCATTTGATGGCTTGGGGAGTAAACTTTTCTATAAAATCTAAATCAGTTATAACAATCCATGGTTATAAAAAAATAGCAAGAAAATCGCGTTCTTTTTTGAATAATATTATATATGAAGATCTAATACCATTTTTAGCAAATAAGATGGATAATAATTATACGTGTGTAAGTAACAATTTAAAAAACGTTATAAAAAATGAATTTAATAAAGATTTAGAAGTAATTTATAATCCAATTATTGAAGATTACTTTTCTACTAATTCAGAAAGAATGAGTACTGTAAGCACAGGAACTTTAAAACTAACTACATGTGGGCTATTAACGCAAAGAAAAGGTATCCACCATATAATAAAAGTTATGGAGATTTTAAAAAATAAAGGTGTAAAAGCTTCTCTCACTATTATTGGACCAATAACAGATCATGTTTATTTCAATAAATTAAAAAAAATGATCAAAGAAGCCAAATTCACGGATGATATACTTTTTAAAGGAAAGTTAGAAACAAAAGATATCAAAAAACTGTATCTAAATTCTGATATTGGGATTTTTTTATCAGAAGAAGAAACTTTTGGGCTAGTGCCGATCGAAATGCTTTCTACAGGCTTACCTACCATAGCAAGTAAAACTGGCGTAATAGAAGATTTTTTTTCATCAAAGCAAACTATAAAAAATCTTTCGATTGTTAATTATGACGATTACGATGGGATTGCTCAAATAGCATGCGGCCATGCAAAGTTTGGAAAACGACCCACAAGTGAAGACTGTGTCGATGTAAAAGATCTCTTTTCAAAAAAAGTAATTTGTGAGTCTTATAACGACTATTACATTAGAATTATTAAGGATGATTAAAATGAGTATATTTCAAGATTATTCAGTAAATGTTGATCCAAAATCTAGGTTAATCATGATCCTATACAGGAGTGGTAATCTTCTATACAGGAAAAGAAAAAAAATATCTCCTTTACCATATTATTTATTTCAAGTTTTTTACAGAGTTTTAGTTGAGTGGGTATTTTGTGTAGAATTACCATTAAAAACTCGAGTAGGAAAAAGACTTTCTATATATCATGGTTTTGGTTTAGTAGTTAACCCAAAGGTAACGTTAGGTAATAATATAAAACTTCGTAATGGAGTTGTTATTGGTAATAACGGTAAGTCCAAGACAGGCTCTCCAGTAATTGAGGATAATGTAGATATAGGAGCTAATGCAGTTGTTATTGGAGAGATTACAATTGGGTATAATACCAAAATTGGTGCAGGAACGGTTGTAACAAAAACTATAGAAAGCAATAAAGTGGTGGTTTCAGGAAAAGTGCGTATTTTATAATTTAAAGGTTAAATATGTTAGTTAAACTATATAAAAAAACAATTCCTTTTTCTGAAATTGTTTTATTCTCTTTTTTTTCAATATATATAATTGGAAATGGTCAGCATAATAAAAAATTTCTATTCTTATTTTTTTCTTATCTGCTTTTTATAAATATAAAAAACATAGTCAATCTATCAAAAATAACGCTCTTAAATTGGCCTTTTATATTAGTAATAATTTGGTGCTTCATTACATCGCTATGGTCTATTTGGCCCTCAGAGTCAAGATACACATCAATAACGCAAGTATTGCTTTTGTTTACTTGTGTACTTGTGACTTATAGTTACACCGTAGATAGAATATTACTAAATTTAAAATTAGCAGCTATTTTATTCATTATTGTTAATTTAGTTTACTTTTTTATTGCTCCTCTATCGTTTATTTCTTTAGATGGTGCTAAGGGAATCACGAATCATAAAAATTCATTTGGTTTTATAATTGCGATATCAATAATTATAATTTTTTCGTACTCTGAATTTAAAATCTTAAATCTAAAAATTTATGATAAATTATATTTATGTGTAGCTTTAGTTTTCTTGCTTCTTTCTCTTTCAAAAACATCAATATCACTTGTTTTTATTAGTATAATAGTTACATATTTATTAAGTAAAATAGACAATAAAAATTTAATTTTAGTAAGTTCAAGTTTAAGAGTTTTTTCTTTACCATTTGTGTTTTTTTTATTCACAATAATATACATATATCAATATGAAATTACTGATTACCTATATTACCATTATAATGACGACTTTTTAACGGGTAGAGGGCGGATTTGGATGACTCTGATACTTGATAATGTAGATCGTATGAATTTTGGGTTAGGCTTCGGCTCAGTTTGGGATAAGGGTGAGTATTCAGAGATATTTTTTACTGATATTTATGAGACTGATCCTTTATGGGCAGCCGGTTTAGCTAGTTCAGATGGCGGTTATACTGATTTGCTATTATCTATTGGGATTGTTGGAGTGGGTATATTTACATACTTCTTATTGACCGTATTAGCTGGGATTCTTTTGCTGAGAGAAAGTAAAGCTTTCTTCTTAATTTTACCGCTTTATATATTCATTATTTTACATAATATCACTGAAACCTCTTTCTTACTTGGCTCGGTAAGTATCTGGTTTATTTTTGTGTTAATTAGCTGTATTGCTAATCACAGAAAAATTTAGGAGATTATACATATACCAAACTGGATAATACTTTTCCAAAATTATCACAATTGTTTGTTTTTATAATTATCGTGTCATTACAAAATAAGTATCTCTCTTGCCAAAGACATAGGTGTATACACAATAACACAATTATCTGGCGAAATTGCAGTATCGAGATTGGTGTTGAAGCAGCTATGTTATATCTATTTCTTGAGATATCTAAAATTTGTAATGATATATTTATAGGTTTTAAATCTGTTGCAATTGCGCCAAGTTCAGTTGTTACAAAAAGCATAAGGGCTGATCGTATAGTGGGAGGAGCTTCTGCTAAATTAATTGGCATTTTCTTTATTATATTTAATTTTAACAATACGGCGGGAAAACATAATGCTACTGCATAAATTAGGTCACTTTTTTTATAGTAAGAGAATTCCATTATTACCAAAGTTTTTTACTGTTTTAATTAGACTTATTCATAACTGCGCTATCTTCTCTGAAACCAAAATAGGTAGCAAAACTATCTTCGCTTATGGTGGTATAGGTGTTGTTATACACAAAAAAGTTGTAATAGGTAATAATTGTATAATAGGCTCAAATGTTACTATTGGGGGCAAGTCAAGGTCGATTAATGTTCCGGTGATCGGTGATAACTGTTTTATAGCTACAGGAGCTAAAATTTTAGGGGAAGTAAAAATTGGTAACAACTGTGTTATTGGTGCTAATAGCGTTGTAATTATTGATGTGCCAGACAACAGTGTTGTAGCTGGTGTACCGGGTAAAATAATTAAATCGAACGTTCCAAAGGACTACTATTAATGTTTACGAATAAAATATATCAATTAAGCCCTATTTTAGTTCAAAATTTTTTATTAAGTATTAGAGCTTTCATAAGGCAGAAACTACGTGAGAATAAAGAGTGCGCAAAGCTTACTAGTGAACTGATGACTCACGATTTTGATATTAACGCATTAAGTAGTTACCAAACTAAAATGCAAAAAAAAATAATTAATGAAGCGACCCAAAATACTGAGTTTTATAAAACGAATGCAAAAGAAATAAGCGATTTTTCTTTTATAGATAAAAAAACTATTAATGAAAATAAAGACCAATTTTTGTCTTCAAAAAGAAATGGACCAATAATTAAAGGTGCAACTAGTGGGACTACAGGCTCTCCTTTGACAATCTTACAGAATATGGAATCTGTAGTTATTGAGCAAGCATTCGTCAACAGGATGATGGCTTGGGCTGGCTTTAAGGATGGTGATAAAAGAGCATGGATAAGAGGGGATATGATTGTTCCTTTAAATCAAAAAAAAGCGCCATTTTGGCGTTACTCTTATTTTGAAAACATGATTATGCTTTCTTCATTTCATATGAGTCAGCAGCATTTATCTAGTTATATTAAAGCAATGGCTGATTTTGATGCGCAAATAATTCAAGCATACCCATCTTCAATAGTCACACTCGCAAAATACTTAGATACTAATGATTTATATTACCCAGGTGTATTGAAGTCGATAGTTACCTCATCGGAGTCTTTGGCAAAAGAAGATAAAATATTAGTCGAAAAAAGATTTAAATGTACAGTATTTGATTGGTATGGCCTTTTTGAACGTGTTGCAGCTATTGGCAGTTGTGAGCACGGGTCTTATCATATCCTAACGGATTACTCTCACGTTGAATTAATTTCGGCAGGTAAAAACGAAGAAGGCAAGGAAAGAGCTGAAATAATAGGTACTAATTACAATAATTCACTTTACCCATTAATACGCTATAAAACGGGTGATCATGTGATTTTATCTGATAAAACTTCATGTGCATGTGGAAGAGTATTCCCTATTGTTGAGAGTATAGAAGGTCGGGTTGGCGATTACTTGGTCGCTGAGGATGGTCAAAAGGTACATATACTAAACCATATACCTAAAGGCGTTAATGGTTTGCTAGGTACACAATTTATTCAAAAAGAGTTAATGAAAATAGAAGCTCTAGTTACTTGTAATTCAGATTTTACCGACTCTGAGCGCTTAAAATTAATAATTAATATTAAAGAACGGTTAGGCCATAAAATGGAAGTCACTATAACTGTAGTTAATGATTTTATTAGAACTAAAAATGGCAAAATGAGACAAGCTATTTGTGAATTGCAAAGGTAGCAATATGAAAATGTTACAGTTATTAAAACATACAGTTATGGAAAAAATTCGGTGCCTTTATTTAATTAAGTTTAATTATAGGTACAAAGCAAATATGCAGCGTTTTAAGCAATCTACGGATAAAAAAGACATTGCTGTAATGAAGTTTGAAATTAAAGCATTGAAAAAGTATTGGGGGTGTTTTCCCTTGCAATATTTTAATCATGATTTTTACTCAGCTAACTGTACGTTGACCATTGATGAGATGAAGCAATTTATACCTAGTTATTATTTTTATAAGATTATATTTCCGCAGTATGATGACTCTAAAGCATTACTTAATATTGTAGAAGATAAAATAGTAATGGATGTTTTATTTGATGGAATGAACTTCCCAGCGGCAAATGTCATAGCTAAGAAAAAGACTCACTATATTTTTAATTCAAAAGGTATTGCACTAAATAACGATAGTTTTTCAGAATTATTGAGCTTCTCACATAGTGCTAAACTATTTATTAAACCTGCAAATGGGCGCGGGGGGAGCGGAATTTTAATTGCTAAAAAGCAAGACGATGTTTATAAAATTAAAGGCTCTGATTTAGAGTTAAATTTTGATTATGTTAGTAAGTTGAAAGGTGATTTTGTTATAGAAGAAGCTATTTCACAGCATTTGGATATCGAAGCCGTCTATGCTCACAGTGTAAACACACTTAGAGTTATTACAAAAAGAAATACCCAAGGGCAAGTAGAGATAATAGCTACGACGCTTAGAATGGGGTCGAAGGGTAGTGAAATAGACAATACATCTGCAGGAGGCCTTGTTATAGGTATTGATTTATTAACCGGTCACGCTTTTAGAGATTATGCGACACAAGAATATGGTTTAGAGCGTTTTTATGAACATCCAGACTCCGGTTTTAAATTTAAAAATTTAAAAATTCCTAATTGGTTAAATATTCAAAATGAAATATTAGAACTTGCGAATAAAAATATAATTTTGAATTTAACCGGCTGGGATATTGCTATAACAAATAATGGAATTGTAGTGATTGAAATCAATACATTATTTGGTATTGACGGATTACAGTCCGCATTAGGGGGCTTGAAAAATAAGTTTATGGAAAATTATACAGTAAAACTGTAAGGGATTATAAAATTGAAAAGTAAAATTTTAGTCATTAGTGTTTCTAATAAAGCTAAGGGTGGTGTTGCCTCAGTAGTTACCACATTTATGGATAATGATCTTTTAAATAAAGAGCATGATATAGAATATTTTCACTCTCACAACCCAAGTGGGTGGGGTAATAAGTACTTTTCGTTATTAATTTCGGCAATATATTTTCCTTTCTTACTATTATTTAAACGATTTAATGTTGCGCATATACATGGTTCGTTAAAAGGAAGTTTTCAGCGTAAAAGTTATTTTTTATTTTGGTTGAGACTTTTTTCCATACCAACGATTTATCAATGCCATGCAGCGCAAGTGGATAAATTTTTTGATAATTTAAATAGTAAACAAAAAAGCAGAGTAATTAATACGTTTAAAAAATATGAATTATGTTTGTGTTTAGGAACTAGTTGGGTAAAAGAATTTGAGCGATTAACGGATAGAAATTGGAATGTTTTATTCAACCCAGTTCCTGAAATTAAATTAAATAAAGTACAACACGATACTTGCAACTTTACTTTTATGGGAGAGTTATCACAGCGTAAGGGCATTAAAGATTTGTTAAATGCTTTTGCATTGTCATCTTGCGATAATGCTCGTTTACTAATTGCAGGGAATGGCAACATTCAAGAAATCCATGATTTATGTAGCACATTAAAAATTGCAGACAAAGTTGAAGTTTTGGGCTGGATCGATAAAGAACAAAAACTGGAGCTACTATCTCGCACTGATGTCGTTGTACTACCAAGTTATGCTGAAGGCCTACCTATGAGTATTCTTGAAGCTATGTCCGTAGATTTGCCTGTTATAACAACACCCGTAGGTGCAGTAGAAGATGCAATTACACACAATGTTCATGGCTTGTTAGTACAACCAGGTAACATAGAGCAAATTTCTGATGCATTAAATGAGCTCACACATAACATAGACAAGCGAATTCAATTTGGAAAGGCTGCCAAGGGTAAGTTTTTAGAGTGTTTTAAAGATGATGTAGTAGCTAAAAGCTTATCAAATTACTACCAGAAATTAATTATAAGGGCGGAGAAATGAGTTGTCAGGTTGGTTTAATAACAAAAAAAATGTTTCTTATCGCTAAAAGTGATGATTATGCAGGACAAGACCCATTTGATGGACTCAATAGTAAGCTATTTGAATTATTCCCTCGTTTAAAAAGGGGTCTTGTTGGGCTTGCTTGGATTCAGTTACATAAACGTTCAGCAGTAAACTTAAGACCATTATGCGGGGTACCAAAAAAGCGTAATCCTAAAGGAATTGGTTTATTTATTTTAGGTTTACTGGAAGACTATAAAGCAAAGAATGAGCAAATATATTTAGATGAAGCCATAGAACTTGCTGACTGGTTACTTACCCAGCAAAGCGATAAAACTACTTGGTTACATAGTTGTTGGGGATATCATTTTGACTGG
Organism: Pseudoalteromonas sp. APC 3358; assembly: GCF_030408075.1. Taxonomy (NCBI): domain Bacteria; kingdom Pseudomonadati; phylum Pseudomonadota; class Gammaproteobacteria; order Alteromonadales; family Pseudoalteromonadaceae; genus Pseudoalteromonas; species Pseudoalteromonas sp. APC 3358. The sequence continues at coordinate 63,878 of NZ_JASDCE010000015.1, read as the reverse complement.
AATGCACGCGCTTTTTTTGTGCCAAAAGGTAAGCCCAACGTTATTACTACTATTTATGTGGCACAAGCTTTATACGCATTAAGTGAAGTGACCGGCGGAAATAAATATAGAGAACCAGCGCTTGATAGTGCTCATTTTATAGTTAAAACTTTATACAAAGAAAGTGATGATAAACAGTTTTTTGGCTACATACCAGGTGAAAATACATTTGTACATAACGCTAGTCTATGGGGCGCTGCATGGGTAGCAAAAGTGGCTACACTTACAAGCAATGAACCTTATAAACAGCTTGCTTTAAACGCTGCGCGCCAGTCAGTAAAAGGTCAGGGAACTGATGGCTCTTGGGTTTATGGCGCTCGCCATCATCATCAATTTATAGACGGTTTTCACACAGGCTACAATTTAGAAGCATTACGCTTATTAAGTGACACTCTAAATACAGATGAATTTGAAGAGTCTATTAAGCTAGGATTACAATATTACAAAGAGCATCTATTCGAAAAAGACGGTACAGCTAAATATTATAATAACAACCGTTACCCATTAGACATGCATAGTGTTTCGCAAGCTATTTTTACGTTATTAAAAGTCGGTAAAACAGCCGAAGACTTTGCTATGGCTGAAAAAATAATAAACCGATCTATTGAAACATTGTATTTATCAAAAGAGCAGCGCTTTATTTATCAAAAAAATAAGCTTTTTACTAATAAAATAAACTACGTACGTTGGACCCAAGCGTGGGTTTATTATTCGTTTGCTTATTTTAATCGTAAAAAAATGAACAGCACAAAAAGTGCGGCTACTGAACAACTTTAAAAGCGGACACAGCAATGAAACGTATTGAATTTTTAAAAGCGCCTATGGATATAGCAACAATGGAAGAAACAGTTTCTTTTATTGAAAGTAGAATAGAGAAAAAGCAATTTTTACAACACGTGGTAGTTAATGTGGCAAAAATTGTGAACATGCAAAAAGATCCTGTTTTAGCTGATTCAGTAAGAGCGTGTGATTTAATAAATATAGATGGTATGGGCGTCGTGTTTGGGGCCCGCTTTTTAGGTCATGATGTACCAGAACGTGTTGCTGGTGTTGATTTATTTCATGAGCTCTTAGCCATGAGTGCCAACCGAGATTTTCCTGTTTTTTTACTCGGCGCTACCGAAGAGGTCGTTACTAAAACAGTTGATAATGTGACAGCGCAAAATCCTAATCTAACAATCGCGGGTTATAACGATGGTTACTTTTGGGATAATGAGGAAGCTGTCGTTAATAAAATACGTGAGTCGGGAGCTAAGTTATTGTTTGTTGCCATTACCTCACCTAAAAAAGAAAATTTTATCAATAAGTGGCAAGACAAACTTGGTGTTGATTTTGTAATGGGTGTTGGTGGTACGTTTGATGTTGTTGCAGGGAAGGTAAAACGTGCACCGCAGTGGATGCAAAATGCAGGTCTCGAATGGTTTTATAGGATTTTACAAGAGCCGAGGCGGATGTGGAAACGTTATTTTATAACTAATTCGAAGTTTGCTTTATATTTATTCAAAACGAAATTTTTTAGTTAATTTATTTATAGAACTAGCTTTAAATAATTTTATTTTAACTTTGTGGTTTAATTAATTATTAATTAACGGATTTTAATAACTTGTCGAAATTAAAAGCAGATCCAGCTATCCGTAGTTTGTTAAACCGCATGCCTAGTGATGTGCAGGATAGTTTTACCGAAGAACAGCTAGTTCATCTAAAAGTGGCTATAGGCGCAAGGCAGTGGGGTCAGCATGCAGTGGATTGCAGAGGTGTAATTAAGTTTTTTAAATACAGATACTATTTCGTTTTACTGGCTGGTCGTAACAGAAGAGAACTTAGTAAAAAAGAGCAAAAAATAGCAGCTATATCGCAGGCAATTACTATATCTATGTTTAGTTTTTTTGTTATTACAATTTTGCTACTTATTATTTATTTAGTTAAATCGGCTTTAGGTATTGATATATTTAGTAATTACTCTTTTGGGATATGGGCTTGGTTTAAGGAGTTGTTTAAATAAAAATAAGATGCTTCTGTTTGGAGGGGGTTTATAAATGTTTATGTAAGTTTATATTTGTTTTGTTTTGTGTAAGTTCCTCGCTACTTAAAGACATTTTGCATAATATTACTATATATAAAGTCATCCTTAATGTTGAATACTTTAGTATGATACTGTAACATTTGCCGCACAGTTTTGTGGAGCTTATTTCACTTTTAAGATATCTATAGGGATACATAGTATGACATCTTCAAGGACGTTTAAGCCTAATGGCTCGTCGGATGCAAATTTTTATCGATTATTCGATATTTTTGCATTGTTTTTAGCCTTTCAATGCTCAGCTTTGTTCTATAGTTTTGAGCTCACTCCTATTTATATGGTCTCGGTTTTAACCGTTGCTTTAAGCTTTTTATACTGTGCTGAAATATTCTCGGCTTATCGCTCTTGGCGTGCTGGTAAATTTAGAACTATGGTGCTTTGTGCTTGGGGCTCCTTATTTGCTGCATTTTCTGTTTTATTAGTTATATCGTTTGCATTTAAGTTTACTGAGTCGCTTTCGCGTATTGGTCTGGGTTTGTGGTTTTTGTTAAGCGTAACTTTTTTATATGCTTGGCGCCTTGCTGCATACTTATTTAAAAGAAGTAGACGTAAACTAGGGTTAAATTTGCGTAATGTTGCCATTGTGGGGGCTACTGAGTCAGCAGTGCATTTATATAACGAAATTACAAAAAATGACGAACTCGGCTTTAAGTTTTTAGGTTTTTATGACGACCGGGAACCAGAGCGGCTTTTTGAAAACTCAACAAAACACGATGTAGCAGGATGTATTCAAGATGCGGTTAATGCAGCTCGCAATGGTGAAATAGGTGTGTTGTATATTGCATTGCCAATGAAGGCAGATAAACGTATTGCCGATATTTTATTGCAGTTAGGCGATACAACGGTTGATGTGCATATAATTCCTGACTTTTTAATATCTAATTTAATACATGCACGTATTGAACATGTGGGTGATGTTGACACACTAAGTGTGTTTGAATCACCGTTTATAGGTGCTCGTGAATTTATAAAGCGCACTGAAGATATAATAGTAGCCTCTATTATTTTAATGCTGATTTCTCCAGTACTTGTTGCAATTGCGTTTGCTGTTAAATTTACCTCAAAAGGCCCTGTGATTTTTAAGCAAGACCGGTACGGGCTTGATGGGCGTAAAATTAAAGTATGGAAGTTTCGCTCAATGAGTGTTACCGAAAACAGTGCAGTGGTAAAGCAAGCCACAAAAAATGATGTGCGTATTACACCTTTAGGTGGCTTTTTACGCCGCACAAGCCTTGACGAGTTACCGCAATTTATAAATGTTTTAAAAGGCGATATGTCGATAGTTGGGCCAAGGCCTCATGCGGTTGCTCATAATGAGGAATACCGTAAAAAAGTAGAGTTTTATATGTTTAGGCATAAAGCAAAGCCAGGTATAACAGGCTGGGCTCAAATTAACGGATGGCGCGGCGAAACCGACACGCTAAACAAAATGGAAAAGCGTGTAGAATTTGACTTACATTATATTAAGCACTGGTCGTTATGGTTTGATATAAAAATTATTTTTATGACAATTTTTAAAGGATTTAAGAATGCGAATGCATACTAAAACACTTGCACCTATATTTGCTTTGTTAAGTGTAGGCGTTGCAGCACCTGCAGCTGCTAATTTAAAACCAGGTAGTTTTATAACTAAAGATGGCGCCGAAATCACGCCAACGTTACAAACGGGTATAAGCAATAATAACAACTTTTTTAGTACGCCAGAAAATGAAGAGTCGCGTACAATTTGGACTATTACTCCTAATATAAAGGCAGCTATTGAAGACGGCCCCGATAGTTACAACCTTGATTTAGGCACAAGTAGCTCTTTACACAATAAAGATTCTGACGATAATTTTACTCAAGTAAATATTGGTGCTGGTGTACATAAAGAATTTACCAGCCAACATCGTTTAGATTTTAATGGCAAAGCCGACTGGCTATACGAGCCACGTGGTAGTGGTTTAACTGAAGGCTTAGGTGACGCAGTAAACGAGCTTGTAAAGTATCAGCAACAAAATATTACAGCACGCTATGAATATGGTGCGCAAAGCTCAAAAGCGCAAGTTGCTTTAAACGCTGGTTTTTATAGTAAAAAATATCAAAACTTTAGAGTCGTGTCACAGTTTCGTGATTACGATAAATCGTTAATTGGTATTACCGGTTATTACAACACTCAAGCTGCTACACGTACATTTTTAGAGGTTAAGCAAGAAAATTACCGTTACGATTTTTTAGCAAGTAGCGGTATATCACGTGACTCAGACGACGTAAAAGTGCTGCTCGGTATGGAGTGGGAAGCAACAGCACTTACTTCAGGTTCATTTAAATTGGGTTATCAAAATAAAGACTTTAGCGCTAATGAGCGTGAAAGTTTTAGCGGTTTAAGCTGGGAAGCAGGGGTTAACTGGCAGCCACTTAGTTATTCTACAGTGCAATTAACAACAAGTCGCTCAGCTAAAGATCCGCTAGTACAAGGCGATTACATTAAAGAAAGTACATATGGGATTAATTGGACACATAGCTGGAGCGATTATTTAAGCTCACTTGCTGGTATTAATTACACTAACGAACAATACACTGGCGATGTTGGTCGTAAAGATAAAACTAAAAGTGCACGCTTGGGATTAAACTATGTTGCGAGCAAGTTTGGTATGGTTTCTACTTATGTCGATTTTATTGATAAAAATTCTACACAAAATGCAATTGAGTTTGATCGAGTCGTTGTAGGTGTTAATTTTACGTTTGCTTTAAAGGCTAACTAATGAAGTTTATTTTTAGTTTAACACTACTAATATTTAGTAGTGTTAGCTTTGCGCAAACAGCGCAAAGTTATGTAATTGGTGCTGGTGATAAGGTAGAAATAAAAGTATTTGGCCAACCTGATTTAGAGGTTACTGCACTCTTAGGTAATAGTGGTGAGGTTAATTACCCTTTTTTAGGTAAAGTAAAACTTGCCGGGCTCAATACCTCTGAGATTGAACAAGTTATAACGCAAGGTTTAAAACCTGATTATTTAGTAAATCCAAATATATATGTGCAGGTAATTGAATACCGACCTTTTTATATTCATGGTGAAGTTAAAGAGCCTGGCGCTTATCCTTATCAACCCGCAATGACAGTTAATCAAGCGATTGCGCTTGCCGGTGGTTTAACTGAGCGCGCCTCTATTGATAAAATATACATATTTAAAGAGCAAACTAAACAGCAGCAACAAAAAGGTAGTTTAAATAGCCAAATTGCAGCGGGCGATACCATAAAAATTGAACAACGGTTGTTTTAAGCAGTTTACAGGGCAGTATTTAATGAACCAAACAAATGAAAACCTAAGTAATAATGAAGAAATTATTGATTTAGGATCTTACCTTAATGTAATTAAACTCGCTAAATGGCGTATTTTAGGGTTTGCTACTGTAGTTACTTTGTTAACTATTATGGTGGCTTTGACCTTAGTGCCAAAATACATTGCGACGGCTACTTTACTTATTGAGGCTGAGCAAACCAAAGCTGTTAGTTTTGAAGAGATTTATGGTTTAGATTCGACTAAAAAAGAATATTATCTGACGCAGTTTGAGGTGATTAAGTCTGATAGTATTGCTCGTGAAGTAATTACTAAACTTAATTTAAAAGCGCATACAGACTTTATAGCTAAGCCCTCTGTTTTAGGTGAGCTTAAAGCTACCGTAAAAGAGCAACTCCCTTTTTTAAATAAAAAAGAAGTAACTGTTTACGCGCCTGAAGAGCAAGCTGAGCGTGAGATGTTAGGTTTGCTAGCTGCATTTAAATCGCGCCTTTCGGTATCACCTATTCGTAAAACTCAATTAGTAAGAGTGAGCTTTGAATCGAGCGACCCTAAATTAGCGGCACTTGTGGCTAATACAGTTGGTGAAGTATATATAGAAAGCCAAATGCGCGCAAAAATGGGTATTACACAGCAAGCTTCTAGCTGGTTAAATACACGCTTATCGCAATTACGTATTCAGCTTGATGACTCAGAAGTACGTTTACAAGAATACCGAGAACAACAAAAACTAGTTGATATTGAAGGTATAGCAGGGCTCGCCACGCAAGAGCTTGAGCAAATATCACAACAGTTAATTGTTGCCCGCAACGAAAAAAACAACCTTGAAAGCATTAATCGTGTAATAAGAGAGTATGGTAATAATAACTTGGAGTTATTAGGTAGTATGCCTGAAATTACATCGCACAGAGTAATACAGGACGTAAAGCGTGAAGTTATATTAGTTGAGCGTAAGTTAAGTGACTTAGGCGAAGTGTATGGGCCTAAACACCCTAAAATTATCTCAGCTAAAGCTGAGCTTGCAACGGTAAAAAATAATTTAAATAAACAAATTAAAGGCCTTATTACCGGTATAGAAAAAGAGCTAAATCGCATAACACGCACCGTGAGCGCGCTAGAGCGTGACTTAGTTAAAATACGTGCTGAATATCAAGATATAACTCGTAAAGAAACCCAATACAACCAACTAAAGCGTGAAGTAGAGACCAATCGTAATATATTTAATACGTTTTTATCTCGCTCAAAAGAAACCGAAGTAACAAGTGATTTTAGCTCGGCAGCTGCACGCTTTACTGACCGGGCCTACGCACCGAATAATCCAGCAAAACCAAATAAAAAATTAATTGTTATTTTAGCTTTTGTGGCAAGTTTTGGTTTTGCAGTAGTCATGAGCTTTATATTTGACGCGCTTAACGATACCGTTAAAACTAAAAGTGATGTTGAAAGTAAGTTAGCACAGCGTATGCTTGGGCTTTTACCGCATGTACAAACACCAAAAAATAGTGTGTTTCCGATACATGCTTATCTGGATGATAACTATAGGCGTTTTGCTGAATCGGTACGTACGTTCAGAACTAGTTTGTTATTAACTCAGTTAGAGCGCGATCATAAAGTAATAGCCGTAACATCAAGTGCTCCGGGTGAGGGTAAAACTACAACCTCAGCTAATTTAGCTATGTCGCTTGCTCAAATGGGTAAAGTATTGCTAATTGACGCCGATTTGCGCAAACCAAGTATAGCTAAGCGCTTCGATATACCGGTATTTCATCCGGGGTTAAGTAATTTAATCGTAGGTACTGAGCAGTTAAGTGAGTGTGTTCATGTAGATGGGCAGTCGGGTGTTGCTATTATGCCAAGCGGGCAGATCCCAGGTAATCCATTAGAGCTTTTATCTAACACGCGCTTTAGTGAAGTACTCGATATATTAAAAACTAAGTATGACCATATAATTATAGATACACCACCAACACAGGCTGTGAGTGACGCTTTAGTTATTGCACAGAGTGTAGACTCGGTAATTTATGTTGTTAAGTCGGATATTACACGAATTAAACCGATTAAAGCGGGTATTGAACGTCTGTTTGAATCTAAAGCTCATGTTGCAGGTATTGTGCTTAACCAAGTAGATATGAGTAAAAGTAAAGACGAGCATAGCCATGGTTATTACGACTATTATGATTACTCGCAAAAACCTGAACAACCTAATGCATAGTTAAATGCAAATCTATGATTGATATTCATTCTCATATTTTGCCAGGAATAGATGATGGCGCTAAAGATTTAAGTGATTCTTTAGCGCTATTGAATATTGCACAAAATGATGGAATAACCCATATGGTTGCCACGCCACATATACATATTGGGCGATTTAATAACTCGGCCTCGCAATTGTATAGCGAACTTGCTAATTTAAAAGCACAGGCATTAGTAAATAATATTGGTATTAAACTAGCTGTGGCCGCTGAAGTTAGGCTTGATGTAGAGCTAATGAGTTTAGTGCTTAGTAATAAACTCCCGTTTATTGGTACACTTAATTCAGTAAATTATTTATTATTAGAACTCCCGCACTCGCATGTACCGCAAGGTTACGATAAGTTTATAAATTGGCTAGCTAAACAAAATATAAAGGTGATTATTCCTCACCCTGAGCGTAATCGCGATATTCAAGCAAATCCTTTTTATATTGAGCGTTTAAAGCAATTAGGATGTGAGTTTCAATTAACGGCTTCAAGCATTGAAGGTGCATGGGGCGAAACTGCAAAAATTATTAGTATAGACATGCTAAAAAAGGGTTTAGTAACTTATATTGCATCTGATGCTCATTCAGTTAAGCGTAGGCCGCCTATTTTAAGTAAAGCTAAGCAAATAGTGAGCGAGCAAATTGGTCAAAATGATGCACATGATTTATTTTTTACTAATCCTAAGCGTTTAACAGAGTCGTTGTTTAATGAGTAATTTAAATACAAACCGCCTCACACAAATTGCTATACTTGCAGTTATTACATTAGCTATAGGTTATCAAAGCTTACAAAGTATGCGTGCAAATACATGGTATTTTAATGCACTCAATATTTTGAAGCAGCCCGAAGGTTCAATTACGGCTGTAGAGCTCAAACTTGCTAATGACGCTATTATCCTTGCTGTAGAATTAGAACCAACTCAATCTCATTACTGGCAGTTAAGTGCTTATATGAAAATGCTCAATTTAGCTGTAACTAGCGAGCAAAATAATAATAAGCTTTTGGTTTATCAACAAGCAGAAAAAGATCTATTAAAGTCATTAGAGTTAAGGCAAACATGGTCAGAAACTTGGATTGCACTAGCGCAAGTAGTTAGTTATCAAGAAGGGCCTACAGAACGAGTATATGAGTATATTCAGCAGGCTAAAAAATTTGGGCCGTACAAGTTTGATGTGCAGCTTGGTATTATTCAAATAGCTCTAATGAACTGGCAGAAACTATCTCCAAAGTATAAAGCATTGTATGTTGCTGAACTAAATTTAGCCGTTAAATATGGTTATAAATTTTATCAAGTTTTTGATGTGGCTAAGCAAGTTGATGCTCTACCTATTTTATGCCTATCGCTTAAATTTGGCCCCCACTTTGAAGCCGTTAGAACAAGGTGGATGTTTAAAAAACATTGTAACTAGGTTGGCTTTGAATGCGCTGAGTTTGTTTACGTTAAAGTAAAATGTAAAAAACCAATTGCTCAAAGAGAAGAGAATGAGGAGTAATGAGTAGACACCAAGTAAGCTATTCACGAATTGATTTATCACTTCTCTAAAAGCGCAGTGACTCATAACCTCTTTGTGAATATTTTTTCGGTAAACTCGTTGTTTTTAAACGCCTGCAAGCAGGACGTCTTGTATCTCTACAAGAGAATTGTGCTTACTTATAATCGTGAAGCGGGTTCACGTTAAAGTTAAATCTGAAAAACCAATTGCACAAAGAGAAGTGAATGAGGAGTAAATGAGCAGAGACCAAGTGATCTATTCAATTAACTGATTTATCACTTCTCTAAAAGCGCAGCGTCTCATAACTTCTTTATGAATACTTGTTTTTTGGTAAAGCTAAATTGTTATTATACTGCGCAAAAAATTGCCCAGAGGTTTATAAAAAACCTCTGGGCAATAAAATGACTCTAAATTGAGTCTAGCGTTAACTAAAAACTTTCTGGTTCGTTAGGGAGAAGAAGAAAGTACTTAAAACTATAGTAAAGCTACTCAATAAAGCATAACTAATTTTGCCACCTAGTTACATTTGATAACAAAGGATTAGATTAATTATGCGTAATTTGTACTTTAGTTTAACCCCAGCTTATTAACTGCGTATTTTGCACTAGATCGCGTGGTAGTGAGTTTTTGATCTTATTTTTTTGCCATTTACCCAGCCCGATAGGGCAACCACACAGCGTTAAAACTACTTCACCTATTGTTTGAGTTGCCTCAGTTAAGCGTATATCTTTACCTTGAAAATAATCATTTGCTTGCTCGTTATTTAACGCATATATATTAGTTCTACACTCATTGCCAAATACCGTTGCAAACTCATGGGTTAGCCTTACGCCATTTTTATGGATAATGCCAATTTGAATACCTAAGCGTGCGTACTTAATTTTACTTTGCACGGCTTCAAATCCCTCAGGAAATAGCCACAGTTCTTTATCGCGCTGCATTAAGTTGCCAGGTAGGTTAGTTAACCCAAAGTGTTTTTTAAGCGATTGCATAAACGCGACGCTTTGTTTTTTATCAAACTCGTTAAACGGAAACGCCCCTTTTTTAACAGTTTGATTTGGATTATCGCAACTTGCGTGTTTTTTAAATTTAGCGATAAAAAAGCCTTCGCTATCGAAGGTTTGCGGCCATACATGCAAATAGCCTTCACTTGTTGTTGCTTTACTTGCACCTTCAAATAAATCACTTAGTGACTCAGGCGCTATAAAGTCGCCAAATTCACTGAGTAAATAATCGCACACTTGTTGGTTTTCGAGCGGGGTAAGTGTACAAGTTGAGTACACTAAGGTGCCACCTGGCTTTAATGCGTAAAATGCACTTTTAATTAAGTCTTTTTGTACTTGGGCTATTTGTATGTTTGATTCTATTGACCAATTTTTTAGTGCATCGGCGTCTTTACGTACTGTGCCTTCGCCAGAGCATGGCGCGTCCAATAATACGCTGTCAAAGCATTCAAACATGTAGTTGCCAAATATAACGCCATCAAAGTGCGAGAGCGCACAGTTACCAACGCCCATACGTTTGAGTGTTGCGCTAAGTACCTTTAAACGAGATGACGAAAGCTCATTTGCAACAAGCACGCCTTGGTTATTCATAAGTGCTGCAAGTTGCGATGTTTTCGAACCCGGCGCAGATGCTATATCAAGCACATAATTATTTTGAGAGTCTGCGAGTTCAATGCTTTGCTTTAATGCGATAGGGGGCAGCATTGAGCTTGCTTCTTGCACGTACATAGCACCGCTTAGATGTAAGTCGGTATTACCAAGGGCTAGGTTTTGCTCTTCATCATTTGGGCGCTCTAACCAAAAGCCTTCACTGCACCATGGGATTGGGGTTAGCAGCCAATTTTTTTCAGTGGCACGTTTTACAAATTCTTCAATGCTAATTTTTAATGTATTAACGCGGATAGATTTTCTGAGGGGCCTACGACACGCATTTAAAAAGTCATCTAAGTTTAGATGCGCTGGTAAATAGGTTTTTACGTCATCAATAAAGTGCTCAGGAATAAAAGTGTTGGCGTTCACGCGTTAGCTCATACTATAAAAATAAAGCGCGATAATAGCATTTATGCGAGGTGTTTTCAGCGCTAAAAAGCGTAACATCTGATTTATTACGCTGTCGACACTTCACTGTTTTAGTCCATTGTAAAACCATTTTTATGCGACTTTAGGTTAATAGTGTCGACAATGAGCGTGTTTTTTAGCCATTTTGATAGGTTTAAGGGTTGACATGATTTTTTAATAAGCCCATAGTAACCACATCAATTGTCGACAATCTAAAAAATAACTTATGACACACACATTTTTAAACGAAGCGCCTATAACTACCGCATCAGATCAAGTATTTGTAGATATGCGCCGTGAGATTGTTGAGGGCAGTATAGTTCAAGGCAGTAAAATATCAGAGCCTGAGCTTGCCAAACGTTATGGTGTAAGCCGTGCAACGCTTAGAGAGGCGTTAAATCGCCTAGAAAGTTGCTACCTTGTTGAGCGCAAAGCTAACGTAGGTTGCCGAGTGGTTGCCCTTACTGCTGAGCGTTTGATTGAAGTTTATCAAGTTCGTAGTTCGCTTGAAGGCTTGGCATGTAGACTTGCTGCCGACAATATGGAACCCGAAGAAGTAAAAGGCTTAAAGCAATTACTTAGTCAGCACCTACAAACACAACGTGTTAAAGAGGGCGAATCTTATTATCAAGAAGCCGGCGATTTAGATTTTCATTACCGTATTATTCAAGGCAGTAAAAACGCGCATTTAATTCATTTACTGTGTAATGAGCTCTATCAATTAATACGCATGTACCGTGTACAAATGGGCATGGTGGGGCCGCGTGTATCAAAAGCGTTTGATGAGCATTTAGCTATTATTAACGCGATTGAAAACCACGATGGCGAACTGGCCGAAATGCTTATGAAGCGCCACATCAGTGCATCGCAAGCAAATATTCAAACCAAATTTGATTTATTAACGGCTAAAAGTTAAGTAGAGCAGTTAAACAGTCATAATTACAGATTAAAACTATAAGTTACTCCACGTAGCAACCGTTCAAAGTGAGGAGAAAGTAATGTCAGCAGGATTAAAATTTAAACACGCTATTGCCAATAACCGCCCGTTACAAGTGGTAGGTACTATTAATGCCTACACAGCGATGATGGCTGAAAAAATGGGTCACCAAGCTATTTACCTCTCAGGTGCCGGTGTTGCAAATGCCTCGTTTGGTATGCCTGACTTAGGTATGACAAGCCTTGATAACGTGCTTGAAGATATTCGTCGTATTACTGGTGCTAGCGATTTACCACTACTTGTTGATGCCGATACCGGTTGGGGTGGGGCGTTTAACATTGCACGCACAGTAAAAGAAATGACTAAAGCCGGTGCGGCGGGTTTTCATATAGAAGACCAAGTAGCGCAAAAGCGCTGTGGTCATCGCCCTAATAAAGAAATTGTAAGCCAAGGTGAAATGGTTGACCGCATCAAAGCGGCGGTTGATGCAAAAACCGATAGCGATTTTTATATTATGGCGCGTACCGATGCATTTCAAAAAGAGGGTTTAAATGCTGCTATTGACCGTGCAGCTGCCTGTGTTGAAGCCGGTGCTGACGCTATTTTTGCAGAAGCCGTACACGACCTTGCTGATTACCAAGCATTTGCAAAAGCGATTAACGTTCCAATTTTGGCAAACATTACTGAGTTTGGCCAAACACCAATTTACACTAAAGAGCAGTTAAGCGATGTAGGCGTTGAAATGGTGCTTTACCCACTAAGTGCATTTAGAGCCATGAACAAAGCAGCACTAAACGTGTATTCAGCAATTTTAAATGAAGGTTCGCAACAAAGCCAAATTGAAAATATGCAAACGCGTTCTGAGCTTTACGACTTTTTAGATTACCACACGTACGAGAACACACTCGACACCCTTTTTTCATCAAAATCTGACAAATAATAAAATCACACACAAATTTAAGATAGGAGAAGATCATGGTAGATAAAGCATTAGGCGGCGCGGGCTTACGCGGACAAGTTGCTGGTCAAACAGCATTGTGTACTGTTGGGCAAAGTGGTTCTGGTTTAACGTATTGTGGTTACGATATTAGCGAACTTGCTGAAAAAGCGCAGTTTGAAGAAGTGTCTTTTTTACTTTCACGCGGTGAGTTACCTACAACAAACGAACTGGCTGAGTATAAAGCTAAACTTAAAAGCTTACGCGGCTTACCAGATGCACTTAAAACTGTGCTTGAAAATATTCCTAAAGACGCGCATCCAATGGATGTAATGCGCACGGGCTGCTCAATGTTGGGTAACCTTGAGATGGAGCTTGATTTTAACCAAGCCAACGACGCAATCGACCGTATGATTGCAGTGTTCCCAAGTATTATTTGTTACTGGTACCGCTTTACACACGATGGCGTACGCATTGAAACACAAACAGATGACGACTCTGTTGGCGCACATTTTTTAACGCTGTTACACGACAAAGCACCTAGCGAGTTATTCGCACAAGTGATGAACGTATCACTAATTTTATACGCAGAGCACGAGTTTAATGCTTCTACATTTGCGGGTCGTGTGTGTGCATCAACGCTTTCTGATATTCACTCTTGTGTAACAGGTGCGATTGGTACGCTACGTGGTCCATTACATGGTGGTGCTAACGAAGCCGCTATGGATATGATTCAAGGCTTTACAAGTGCTGAGCATGCTGAGCAAGAAGTAATGGGTATGCTTGAACGTAAAGATAAAATAATGGGCTTTGGTCATGCTATTTATCGCGAGTCTGATCCACGCAATGTAATTATTAAAAAATGGTCTGAAAAACTAGCTAGTGAAGTAGGCGATACGGTGCTTTATCCTGTGTCTGTTCGTTGTGAAGAGATTATGTGGCGCGAGAAAAAACTGTTTTGTAATGCCGATTTTTTCCATGCATCTGCTTATCATTTTATGGATATTCCGACTAAGTTATTTACGCCAATATTTGTAATGAGCCGTGTTACTGGTTGGACTGCACATGTAAAAGAGCAACGCGCTAACAACCGTATTATTCGCCCAAGTGCCGATTACACAGGGCCTGATGCACGTAGTTACACACCAATCGAATCAAGAAGTTAATTATTTTTAACTAAGGTGAGCCAATGGCTCACCTTTTACGGCTTTAATGCTTTATATAATAAAAACAACTACAAACCTAAAGCCTTTCTTGAAAAATACCAATTGCACTCTCCATAAAATTGGTACTACATCCGTCACCAAATTAGCGAACCCTTACCATGACCATAATTAATAATACCCAATACCGTAAACCTCTACCGGGCTCAAATGTCGACTACTACGATACGCAAGAAGCCGTAGATGCAATTAAGCCAGGTGCATACGCAACGCTACCTTATTCATCACGTGTCTTTGCCGAAAACCTAGTACGCCGATGCGACCCTGCTATGTTAACCGATGCACTTAATCAGCTAATTGAGCGCAAGCAAGATTTAGATTTTCCGTGGTATCCGGCGCGCGTAGTGTGCCACGATATTTTAGGGCAAACAGCGCTTGTTGATTTAGCAGGTTTGCGTGATGCAATTGCAGCCAAAGGCGGCGATCCGGCAAAAGTGAACCCTGTGGTACCCACGCAGTTAATAGTGGATCATTCGTTAGCGGTAGAGCATGCCGGTTTTGATCCTGATGCATTTGAAAAAAACCGCGCCATTGAAGATAGACGAAATGATGACCGTTTTCACTTTATAAACTGGACAAAAACTGCGTTTAAAAATATTGACGTTATTCCACCGGGTAACGGCATTATGCATCAAATTAACCTTGAAAAAATGTCGCCGGTTATTCAAAACCGAGATGGCATTGCATTCCCAGATACCTTAGTTGGTACCGACAGCCACACGCCACATGTTGATGCGCTGGGCGTTATTGCTGTGGGCGTAGGTGGGCTTGAAGCTGAAAGCGTAATGCTGGGCCGTGCTTCTTATATTCGCTTGCCCGATATTGTCGGTGTTGAGCTAACAGGTAAGCGCCAACCCGGTATTACCGCTACCGATATTGTGTTGGCCATTACTGAATTTTTACGTGAGCAACGTGTTGTTTCTACTTATTTAGAGTTTTACGGTGAAGGTGCCGACGCGCTTACACTTGGCGACAGAGCAACAATTTCGAACATGACGCCTGAATTTGGCGCAACTGCAGCCATGTTTTATATTGATGATAAAACAATAGATTACTTGCGTTTAACAGGCCGTGAAGAAGAACAAATTGCCCTTGTAGAAAACTACGCAAAAACAGCGGGCCTTTGGAGCGATAGCTTAAAAACCGCAAAATATGAGCGTGTGCTTAAGTTTGATTTATCAAGCGTGGGGCGCAATATTGCCGGTCCATCTAATCCACACCGCCGTGTATCGACAAGCGACTTAGCTAAAGAAGGTATTTCGGGCGTTTTTGAAAATGAAGAAGGCTTAATGCCAGACGGCGCATGTATTATTGCCGCTATTACTAGCTGTACTAATACTAGTAATCCACGCAATGTAATTGCCGCAGCACTACTTGCCCGTAACGCAAATGCAAAAGGCTTAACGCGTAAACCTTGGGTTAAAACTTCATTAGCACCGGGCTCAAAAGCAGTGCAATCATACCTTGAAGACGCAAACCTACTAACAGAGCTTGAGCAACTTGGCTTTGGCATTGTTGGTTTTGCGTGTACTACCTGCAATGGTATGAGCGGGGCGCTTGACCCTGTTATTCAAAAAGAAGTAATTGATCGCGATTTATACACTACAGCGGTGCTTTCGGGCAATCGTAACTTTGATGGACGAATTCACCCTTATGCTAAGCAAGCATTTTTAGCGTCACCTCCTTTAGTTGTTGCGTACGCCATTGCAGGTACTATTCGCTTTGATATTGAAAAAGGGGTACTAGGGCAAGATCAACAAGGCAACGATATTACGCTTAAAGATTTATGGCCGTCTGACGAAGAGATTGATGCAGTAATTAAGCAAAGCGTTAAGCCAGAGCAGTTTAGAAAAGTATACGAGCCGATGTTTAATTTAACCGTAGATTACGGTGAAGATAACGACCCACTTTACGACTGGCGCCCCGAAAGTACGTACATTCGTCGCCCTCCTTATTGGGAAGGTGCACTTGCGGGTGAGCGCACAATGACCGGTATGCGTGCGCTTGCAGTTCTTGGCGATAACATTACAACGGATCATTTATCGCCATCAAACGCAATTATGGCAAGTAGTGCTGCTGGCGAATACCTAACCAAAATGAACGTCCCAGAGGAAGACTACAACTCGTATGCAACGCACCGGGGCGATCATTTAACAGCGCAGCGTGCAACATTTGCAAACCCAAAACTACTTAATGAAATGGTACTGGACGAAAACGGCGCAGTTAAACAAGGTTCTTACGCACGCTTAGAGCCACAAGGTACTAATACTCGTATGTGGGAAGCAATCGAGGAATATATGGAGCGTAAACAACCGCTTATTATTGTAGCCGGTGCCGATTACGGCCAAGGTTCGTCGCGCGATTGGGCTGCAAAAGGCGTAAGACTTGCAGGCGTTGAAGTAATAGCAGCTGAGGGCTTTGAGCGTATTCACCGTACTAACCTAATTGGTATGGGTGTTTTACCGCTTGAGTTTAAAGCAGGCACAACGCGTAAAACTCTAGAGCTGGATGGCAGTGAAACGTACGATGTAGCGGGTGATTTAAAACCAGGTGCCACCGTTAATTTAAATATTACTCGTAAAGACGGTGAAGTACTCACTGTGCCTATGAAGTGCCGTATCGATACCCAAGAAGAGCTTTCTATTTACGCGGCTGGTGGTGTGTTACAACGCTTTGCACAAGACTTTTTAGAAGCAACGCAATCTGCATAAGGGCAAGCATTATGTTTAAACCGCAAATTAAAGTGCCTGCAACCTATATGCGTGGCGGCACCAGTAAAGGTGTATTTTTTAATTTAACTGACTTGCCAAAGCCTGCTCAAGTAGCAGGCGAGGCGCGCGATAATTTATTACTGCGCGTTATTGGCAGCCCCGATCCGTATGCTAAGCAAACGGATGGCATGGGCGGTGCTACATCAAGTACCAGTAAAACCGTAATCTTAAGTAAAAGTGAGCAAACTGACCACGATGTTGATTACTTGTTTGGTCAAGTGGCGATAGATAAACCTTTTGTAGATTGGAGCGGTAACTGCGGCAACTTAACGTCAGCAGTGGGTGCTTTTGCCATTAGTAATGGTTTGGTCGATAAAAGCAGAGTACCTACTAACGGTGTTGCTATTGTGCGTGTGTGGCAGGCTAATATTAAAAAAAGCATATTAGTGCATGTCCCCATGACAAATGGCGAAGTTCAAGAAACCGGCGACTTTGAGCTCGATGGCGTTACTTTTGCTGCAGCTGAAGTAAAACTTGAATTTATTGACCCCGCTGATGGCGATGGTGCGTTATTTCCAACTGGTAATGTAGCTGATGATTTAAAAGTACCGGGTGTTGGTACTTTAAAAGCAACAATGATAAATGCAGGTATTCCTACCATATTTATTAACGCCACTGATATTGGTTATACCGGCACAGAGCTGCAAGACGATATAAATAACGATGTTGCAGCGCTTGAAAAGCTTGAAACCATTCGTGCTTATGGCGCTGTTAAAATGGGCTTAATCACTAACATTAGTGAAGCGCAAGCTCGCCAACATACGCCTAAAGTTGCGTTTGTTGCATCGCCTTTAGATTACAAAGCGTCTAGCGGAAAGCTTATTGAAGCTACAAACATTAACTTATTAGTACGCGCTATGTCGATGGGTAAACTACACCATGCCATGATGGGCACAGCCGCTGTAGCTATTGGCACGGCTGCAGCAATCGAAGGCACACTCGTAAATATAGCCGCTGGTGGCGGCGCATTGAGTGAAGTTAACTTTGGTCATCCGTCGGGCACGCTAAAAGTAGGTGCTGAGGCTAAAAATAATGCTGGCAACTGGCTAGTTACCAAAGCAAGTATGAGCCGAAGTGCACGCGTATTAATGGAAGGGGTTGTAAGAGCCCCTCAGTAATTACTAAACATTTACTTTAGGTAAGTAAACAAGTTTTATAAACGTTTGCTTAGCTAAAGTAAAACCTACTAACATTCATTATAAACAATCCTTTTTCATTAATTTTTCGAATTATCCTCTTTTTTAGCTCTCATCCATCGCATTTACTTGAAGAATATAATTAACAAACTAGATTGTATGTAATATTCATTTAATAAAGTGAATATATTGTATCAATATGTGCTGGTTCTTTATGAGTGTCTATAGGTTATTGAATAATAGAGATGCTGATAAAGAAGTAGCTCATAGAATAAAGATAAATACTTCTATAAAACGTATAAATATGTAGCATAACTATATAGCTTAATGGTATTTTTAATGTTCTGGTAACAAAGGTTATGATTGTGTACTTTTTTAATGCTTTTTAAACATAAAAGCTTACACAAGCCACTATCAACTAAACTAATTTCTGATACTCATTCCAGGCTATCAAGGAGAAATAAATGGTAAAGCGTACGATCAAATTTACACCTATTGCAGCTTCAGTTGCACTTACATTAGGCTTAACAGCATGTGGTTCGGACAATGACAGAAACATTCCTGTTACACCTGTAGAATCTTTTACTGCAACAGGTGATGCACAGTTCAACATTGAAGTAACTGGTAAAGCAGTTAAAGGTTCAATGAAAAGTGCAGTAGTAACTGTAATGACTTTAGATGCATCTGGTCAAAGCGTTCCTGTTGCGTTTCGCTCAGCTGCTTCAGCAGAAGCAGAGTCTTTTTCTGAAGAAGCACTATCACAAAGTGCTGCTGATGCTGCAGTAGAAGCAAGTAAAATTGCTGCTAACCCTGAAGTATTAACTGATGAAAGCGGCCGTTACAGCATCTACTTAGATGATGACTTTACTGGACCAGTTTACATTACTGTTAAAACGTCTGCAGAAGGCGATGATAGCTTTTTACGTTGTGATGCTTACGTAGGTTGTGGCGATTACGATGTAGCGCCAGAAGAAGATGACGTAAATGATGGCGATACTGCGATTGAGTTTGGCGAATGGTACAAAACGGACCTAGAGCTTTCAGTTGTTAAATTTGTTCCAGCTGTTGAAGCAGATACATCTGGAGTAAGTGGTGCAGCTGGCGATCTTAATGTTGCTAGTTCTTATAAAGCTAATGTTACTTTCTTAACATCGTTAGTGGCGGCTCTTCTTCTTGACTCAGGTTCAAGTGTAGATGAAGACGCAATTGCTAAAGCAAGCTTAGATACTGTTGTACAAGTAATGGGTCAAGACGCTGCACTTTTACTTTCAGCTATTATTGGTGATTTATCTAACGGCGGCGCTGTAGATTTAAGTGATGTTGATGGCGAAGAAGAACTAACTGACGGTATTTTAGCAATTGCACAGCTTTCATCTTCAATTCAAGGTTTACCTTCAATTGGTGATGTAATGAGCAGCATTAAAGCTGGTATTAAATCAGGCCAGTTTAAAGGTAATGCTGATGCTAGCATTGCAGCAATAGCGACAATGTTACAAACAGCTATTACAAATACTGCAAATGTTTTTGTTGCCATTGCTACTGGTACTGAAGATGACATTAAAACTGCATTAGAAGCCGCTTTCGCAGCAAAAATTCCAGCTCCTACTGCTGGTGAGATAGTTGCATTTGCTGCTAACTCAGCTGATGTTGCTAAAAAAGCAAAAGCTGCTAAAGATAAAGCTGTTAAAAATGGTGCAGCAACTGATGCGAGCCTTGCAGCCGCTGCAGTGAAAATTAAAAAAGCACTAGAAGTAATTGGTTGTACTGGCGCAGAATGTACAGTTGGAGATGACTTTTATACAGCTCTAGCAGCTGCTTTAACATTAGAAGTTACTGCTTCTCAAACTGCACTTACTGCATTAGAAATGAGCATTGAAACAGCTCAAAGCTCACTTGTAGATGTTCAAGCAATGGGTGGCGATGCTCTTACCGCTGATAACGCAGCTGCATTTGTAAGCGCTGTTACATTACTGAAAAATGAAGCTGCTACAGCTGGTTTAACAGCTAAAGCGGGTTCTATTTTTGTTAAATCACAAGGCTATGTAACTGCAGCAAAAGCGTTAGTTACTCAAAGCTCTGATTACCAACAAGTTCTTGATTCTGCAACATCGTTGCAAACAGACGCATCTGTTGCTGTAACTGACACAGTTGCATACGACATTGCATTAGCTGCACTAGTAGCAGAAGCTGAAGCAGCGATTACAGAGTTTGATGTGGCTCTTGCTGCTGCAAAACTAGTTGCTGAAGACACTGCAGACGTTGCTGATGAGAAAAAATCAGTAGCAGACACAGCTGAAGCGGCTTCTACTAGCGCACTTGCTAACGCAGAAAATGCAATGGTAGATACAGCTGCAAACGCAACAGAAGCTCTTGAGCTTGCAATGACTGCCGTTACTGCTGCGTCTGATTTTGCTGCTGCTGTTGATGCACTTGAAATTGCTATTGAGCAAGCACTTGTTGCTGCTAATGCCTACCTAGAACTTGAAGGCGAAGGCGAAGGCGCACAAGCAATGATTGATGCGCTTACAGCTATGCAAACAGCTGCTGTAGCTCAAGGTGAACTAGCTAGCGAGCAATTTGTAACAGCTTATAATCTACAGCTTGCTGCTGAAACTGCAGTTGCAAAACTTGAAGTACTAACTTCTGTTAAAGCTACATCAGAGTCATTATCGACTATGACTGTGCTTACAGGCACTGGTGCTGATGCAGTTGCTGATGCAGCAGACATTCTTGCAGACGTAATTGATGAATTAGCTGAAATGGGTAATAACTCAGGTACAGGCACATCAACTCGCAATGCAGATTGGGATTATACTTACAGCTTAGATGATCTTACGCTAATGCTTAGCAATGCTACTACAGGTGAGATGATTAATGCAGCGGCTTCTTATGAAGGCGACAAGCTTGTTGTTGCTTGGGGCGCTACATTAAAAGGTGAGAATGACGTATCTGTTGAGCTTGTTACTGCTGCTACACAAACACAAGCACTTACAGATTGTGTTGATTTTGCAGCCGGTACAATTGATGCTACTCAAATCGATTCATGTTTAGTATTTACTTTTGATGGCGCAGTAACTGCTGACAATGTAGATGATGCAGAAATCATAATGACTGAAACGGCTAACCATGTTGAAATCATGGATGGTGATTCTGGCTTCACTGGTATGTTAAGTATTACAGCTGATGATGCAACAGATTCAGGCTCTATTACATTAGAGGGTGTTTCTGGTGATGTAGACTTTAAAGTAATGACTACATACCTTGACAGCGACATGGAAGAAGCAAGTGCTTTAACTATTACAGTAAATAATGCAATGGGTTACACGTTGTCTATTACTGGTAATGAAAGTGCAGGTTACACTGGTGACGTTATGGCTATGTACAATGAGATGATGATGTCTTTTGGTACTGCAGCTAAAACAACAAACGGTCTTTCAATTACTTACATTGATGGTGACGTAGTTGATTACACTGATGTTGATTTAATTGATTCATCTAAGTAATATTTAAACTATAAAAGGGGAAAGCAGCGCTTTTCCCTTTTTTTATAGAAAGCGATTAAATTATGAAAAAAAAAATTCTCTTGTTAGGATTTTCAACAGCTTTTATTTCTCCTCTTGCTTCCGCAGATAACCAATTTCAAATTTTTACCCACTTTGACGCAGAAATTTATACAGAAGCACAACCAGTACAAGCCTTTGTAGATGATTTTGATGCTCCATTAAAATCGGGTGACAGTGCATTCACCTATAATATATTTGAAGTAGGTGTTGGCTACGGTAATTTTAAGGTAGGTTTACAAAGTCGTTACGACTATGTTCTTAACTTTGATCCTGATACAGCCAAATATACTCATACCGAAAAAAATGATCTAGAGTTTGAAGATAGATTTTATACATATTACCTTGATGCTAAACAAGCAACGTCTAATGGTGTATTTGTATCTTATGATTTTAAATTTTTAGATAAAAATGCATTAACAATAACACCTAAACTTTCTGTTTTTGCCAGCTCGCACTATCAAGATGCCACTGTAAATGGTGAAATTTATAGTGATGAAGTTGAAGGCGCTGTAACTGTCGATTACAACTTTTCAAAAGACATATTATTTAAAAAGTTTTCACCTTCACAAAAACCTGAAGGGCTTGGCTATAGCCTAGATATTTTTGCTGATTGGCAAGTAAATGATGAGCTTCAAGTTGGTTTTAGCGTAAAAGATTTGCTCTATAAAACAGAGTACGAAGACAGCGGCTCTGTAAAGGGTCAAACTACTGAGATCCCATTTAGCGAAGATGACAACGGCGATATTATTACTCAGCCAACAGTTTCATTAAAAACATCTGCATTTGGAAATACGGTATCTCATGATTTAGAAATGGAAATGCGACTACAAGCATTTGCCGATTACAGAATAAACGACCGATTTTCGACTCAGTTAACTTTAAAACGTTACGACAAAGACACGTTCAGCCAATTAAAAGGTCGTATACACTTTTGGGATCATTGGAAAGTACAGGCAGGCTATGAGACAAAAAGTGAAGCATTTCTAGTTGGTATAGAAAACGAGTATTTTGGTCTTAATTTACAAACTGATAGCCTAGATTTAGATAAAGCCTATTATGCTAATGTGAATTGGTACGTGAACATTAAGTTTTAAGGAATGAAGATGTTAAAACAAATTATACCCTTAGGGGTAGCTATTGCATTGGTAGGTTGTGGTTCTTCATCAGACAGTGACAGTTCAGAATCTGTTGCAGTGAGTGAGATTGCTACATCTTCTTCTGTGAGTTTTTATGTATCTAATTGGCAATCACCACAGGGCACGCTTAATGTTTTAGATAGCGACGGGGTGGTGCAAGAATCAATTGAAGTTGAAAACATCAATACTGCGAGTGTAAGTGTAACTCCACTTACTTTTAATAGTTTTGAGTTTATACCGAGTGATACTGCTCTACCTTGTCCTCGCTTTACAGGTTGTGGCAGAACAGTTCGTGGTGATGTAAATGACTTAAACGCAAACCGTTTAATAGACTACCAAGAATTGACAGCCGTTACTCTTAATTACAAAGCAGATGCATTTAGTGCACCGGGTGTAAATACGGTTTATTTATCGCCATTGAGTAAAGCAATTACAGATGAAGGCTTTAGTGCTACGCAAGCTAGTTTATCAGCCACGCCTTTTTATCATTTAACGCACAGCAATTTAAATGCAAGTGTTGAAGCAGAAATGGTTACTAATGCATTTACTTACGCGGCAATTTTAGCTGGTGTTGCTGATAGTTCGTTTAGTGTTGAAAGTGCTTTTAATGCATTTACTAACTTGGAGACTGACCAACAAGCATGGCAAGATTATAGCGATTTAGCAGCGCAGTATGTTACAGATAACTTATTTAGCGACCAAGGTAATGCTTTACTGCAAAATGTAGCTGGTCAAGTTAAGCAAACGATTGCAAGTGTAACTACATTTACAAATTGGCAGGCTCGCTCAGCAGAAGTGCAAAGCTTAGATTCAAGAGAGTTACTTGTTGATACACGAAATATTATAGGTGCTGCAAGACTTCAAGAAAAAAGCTATTCAGATGAATTAGACGTAAAATTTGCTGAGCTTGAAGGTGCGTTTGATGAAGACACACAAAGAACACTTGATGCACTTACTAATGCTTTAAACGAAGTTATTACAAATTATTCACCACTAGCTGATGGCTCTACACCATCAGGACAATATAAACTTCGTGACTTAGATATTGATTACAGCCAATCACCTTATACTTGGGCTATAACTGGCACATATGATGATTTACCTATAACAATTGATTTATCAATTCCAACATTTAGAGTAAGTGGTGTATTAGGTAATAAAATTGAAGGTGTAATGAGCGCAACGATCACAAATGGTGCTACGGTTTTAAGTGTAGATGTAAGTGAGTTGCTAATTCAGTTTGATGGTATAGATGCTCAAAGTGAATTAAATCCAGAAGCCGACACAGGTATTACACAGGTAACTACCAATGTAATTATCAATAAAGCCGCTGGTAAACTTGAAGGTGACTTATCACTAAACTTAAATCGCTTTGTTAATTCATTAGGTGAAGAGTCTACGACGTTATCTACTTTTGATTTTAATGGTGATTACGTAAGTGACATTCAAGACACTGCATTTCATATCACTGCAGTAGAGGCTTCGCCTTTTATTGGTGAAGATAATGACGATTTAGCATTTACTTTTGAATTAGATTTTCCGTTGAGTGGTGCAAGCGATTTTAAGTTTGCTTACGTGGGCGATGTTGAAAACTTATCAGAACTTACCTCTACAGATATATTTGTTAGCATAAAAAACCGTGCGTTAGATTTACGTATTCGTGATGTTAGTGGCAACATTAATCTAATAGCGAAAGGCGAAAATGGACGTTGGTTAGATGTAAAGCAAAAGGGCCGTAATTACAGTGGCGGTTTATATTTTGGTGATACTAAACTAGCTGATGTTACTGCAGTACGTGGTATTCCTGGTGTTTTATTTCCAAATGGTGAGTTTGAATCGTTATTTTAACCATTAGTTAAGTAGTTTTAGAAATATTCAAAATCCGATATTAGTTTTCTAGTATCGGATTTTTTAATGCTTGTTAAATTAGTTAAATGCGCCTGAATCAAGGTAGCTGCCGATCCCGAGTGTAAACATCCATATCCCCCATAAACTATGCTCAATAACACACACGACGGTTGAGCGGCTTTGTGCATAGGTATAGGCAAACAGTAAGCCACCTAAAAATGCTAAGGCTACTGCAATCCAATTTGCATACACAATATGCGCCAACGCAAATACACTCGCACTAACTACAATACGCACTGCTTTTTTGGGCATGATGCGTTTATAACGATGAAAAAAATACGTTCTGAATATTAATTCTTGAGGAATAACCGACAGTATTGGGTAGAGTAGCAACAGTAAAAGCCAATCATTAAACGAGTTGCGGGGGAGGGTAAACCAGTTTCCCTGATGAATAATCCCGTAAAACATACCTGAGAACAGTGCACCTAAAAAAAAGAAGCTAAACACACGTTTTTTAACAGCAGAAAATTGCCCAAGGCTTGTAAGCCTAAAACGTTTAAAATGCGGATCGCCCAGTAGCAACATACAACACACGCTCATTAAAATAATAAGCGCAGGAATAAGCCAGTTAGCTAAATACTCGCGTAATACAAAACCCAACAAGGGTAGTAACACAAAAATGAGGGTAAATTCAAACCAGCGATATTGATTGGCGTTCAAGGTCGTCTCAACTTGTTTTTTTAATAAGCTATCAAGCTAAGACGACATTTTTATGACGAGGGGGCTTACTTTGCTGGTTCTTCTTCACCAGGGAGGTATTTGTACAAGGCAATAATAGTGGCAAAAATACTCACAAAGGTAATACCCATTAAACCAAACACTTTAAAATTAACCCAAAAGTCGAGCGAAAAATTATATGCAATATAAATGTTTAGTGCTGCGATGCCAGCAGTTATAGCAACCCACATTAGGTTAAGCTTATCCCATAGTGGTTCTGGGACAACAATGGCTTGTTTTGTATCGTTAGCGTTTTCGAGAATTGAGCTAAGCGCTTTTTTAACGAGATTTTTTTTGAGTGCATAACGGCTAACAAGTAACGTTAAGCTTAAACCTGCGTATATGAGTGTTGCTTTCCATTTAATGTATTGCTCATCATGAAGTACCAGCGTTAACGTGCCAAACACGGCAGCAATGCCAAAAAATATCCACTGACGAGTAGGCACAGAGCCATGTTTAAAGTAGCTATAAGCAACTTGAATGAGCGTAGTGGCCATTAATAAACCGGTAGCCCAGTAAATATCGACTAGCTTAAAAACTGCAAAAAACAGTATGAGTGGGATGTATTCAATTAATGCGTGCATAGCTTACCTAAATTATACAAAAAAGAGTCAAAGGCTTTTTACCACATAAAGCTTAACAACTACAAGGTTGACTTGTTGCCCTGTAACCCTTAGCCTGCGTGGCTTTATTGCCAATTTGGTTTGGTATTTTTTATATCATCATATTCCCACGCTTAACCAACACTGATTTGGCGTGTATTTAGGAGCCTAAAATGAATAAAGCAGAACTCGTTGCTGCCATTGCACACAAAAGTGAATTAACAAAAAAAGATGCTCAAGCGGCACTTTCAAGCTTGCAAAAAGTAATTACTAAATCGCTTTCTGAGGGCGATCAAGTTCAAATAAATGGCTTTGGTACGTTTGCACTAAGTTATTACCCAGCGCGTACTGGACGTAACCCGCAAACAGGTGCAGCAATTGAAATAGAAGGCGCTAATAAAGCGGTTTTTAAACCGGCTAAGGCGTTAAAAGATCTGCTTTAAATTTATTTAAGGTTTTAAACCCCGTATTGATAGATAAGTTACATGAGCGCGAAGTAAATTCGCACCTACGGGTATATGTTGTAGGTGAGGTTTTACACCTCGCGTTTGGTGGCTTTAAATTATATGAGCTGGAAATAAATTCGCACCTATGTAGATTATTCATAATCTCTAAATGATTTACATGGCATTATAAATCCCACTTACATTAAATCCTTTATTTTCAATTACTTGTCATCGGCATGCATTATGCTATTTAACTGTGTGTTTCGAACATATTTTTAAACAATACCAGTCTGCTGATATATGGGGTCTATTGAACGACGTTAAATTGCTCAAATATTTATGCAGGTTGGTATCAAATAAGGAGATCTCAATGAGTACATTACAAACAAGCACGCGTTTACAAGGCAAAAAAATTGCAATTTTAGCCACTGATGGGTTTGAGCAAAGTGAGCTTTTATCTCCACGCAGCGCATTACTTGATGCCGGTGAAAATATCGAAATAGTATCAATTAAAGAAGGCCAAATTACGGGCTGGGATGAAGATAAGTGGGGCGATAAAGTAACAGTAGATAAACTAGTTACAAACGCAGACCCTGCTGATTACGACGCGCTTATGCTCCCTGGTGGTTTATTTAACCCAGACAGTTTACGCCAAGATAAAGATGCTAAAGCCTTTATTGATGGCTTTTTTGGGGCAGAAAAAAACAAACCCGTTGCTGCAATTTGCCATGCGCCGTGGTTGTTAGCTGAAATTAATAAACTGCGTGACCGTACTATTACCTCTTTTCCAAGTATTAAAAGCGATTTAATTAATGCAGGTGCCAATTGGGTTGACCAAGAAGTATGTGTAGATAAAGGCTTAGTAACGAGCCGAAGCCCAGCTGATTTAGAAGCATTTAATGCTAAATTTATTGAAGAGATTTTAGAGGGTAAACACCAAGCTCACTAATTTTCTTTTTAAAACGTTTGGATATTGATACAGCGTTTGATTTTAAAAAACAAAAAAGGGCATTTTAAATGCCCTTTTTTTAATGCGTATAAAACACGCCCTAGTTAGCTTATAGCGATGTAGCTGCTTTCATATCAGCTACAAATGCTTTTAGTTGCGCGGTCATTGTTGGTAAATCATTAAGGTTAGCTTCAATAATTTTAACCACAGCAGAGCCTGAAATAGCACCGGCTGCTCCTGCATTAAGAGCCGCTTTTACATCATCTGGCGTTGAAATACCAAACCCTAAAAGAGCAGGGGCTGCATGGTATTCTTTTAATTTAGTAACAATATTACCAGCAGGCATTTGTGCTTTAGTATCGGTACCGGTAACACCTGCGCGCGATAGTAAATACGTGTAACCACGACCGTAAGAGGCGCACTGGCGAAGTGTGTCGTCATCTGCATTTGGTGTTGCAATAAAAATTGGGTCTACACCGTTATCCATAGCTGACTTTCTAAACATTTTAGATTCATGTAAAGGCACATCAGCCACTAAAATTGAGTCTACGCCTACTGCTTTTGCATCTTTATAAAATGCTTCTATACCGCGTTTAAACACAAGGTTTGAATACAATAATAAGCCAATTGGAATATCGGCATTATACTCACGTATTTCTTTAATAATATCAAAGCAATCTTGGGTATTAATGTGCACATCGAGGGCGCGAATATTAGCTTTTTGAATTACTGGACCATCTGCAATTGGGTCAGAAAACGGAATACCAAGCTCAAGCGCATCAGCGCCCCCGTCAATCAGACTTTTAATAATCGCAATACTTTGCTCTTTACCTGGGTCGCCAATCGTTACAAATGGTACAAACGCACCTTGTTTTTGCTCGTTAAGCGCTGCAAACATTTTGCCGTAACGATCCGTTTTTACTAGGCTCATAGCTGACCTCTTTCAGTTAGTACATTGTGAACGTGTGCTAAATCTTTATCGCCACGACCACTTAAATTAATCACTATAACACTTTCCTCGGTTAGCTCCTCTGCGTACTTAAGCGCATAAGCTAACGCATGGCTTGATTCAAGTGCCGGAATAATCCCTTCATTTTTAGCAAGCGACTGGAACGCATCAAGCGCTTCTGTATCGGTAATACCCACGTATTGAGCGCGACCAGTTTCGTGTAAAAATGCATGTTGAGGACCAACAGCTGGGTAATCAAGACCCGCTGATACAGAGTAAGACTCTTCAATTTGGCCATCGTCATTTTGCATAATGTACGTATAAGTACCGTGTAATATGCCTTTTGTGCCTTTACAAATTGTTGCACCGTGCTCATTTGTATCAAGACCTTTACCAGCAGGCTCAACACCAATTAATTTAACGCCTGGCTCGTCAATAAAGTCGGTAAACATACCAATCGCGTTTGAACCACCACCAACACAGGCAATAACAGCGTCAGGTAAACGACCTTCTGCTTTAAGTACTTGTTGTTTTGCTTCTTCACCAATAATTTTTTGATACTCGCGAACAATTGTTGGGAATGGGTGAGGACCCGCAGCTGTACCTAGCAGGTAATGTGCTTCTTGGTAGTTTGCTGACCAGTCACGCAGCGCTTCATTTACTGCATCTTTTAATGTGCCAGAACCCGCTGTTACCGGAATAACTTCTGCGCCCATTAACTTCATTCTAAATACGTTAGGTTGCTGACGCTCAACGTCTTTTGCGCCCATATAAATACGACATTTTAAACCCAGTAGTGCACATGCAAGCGCTGTTGCAACACCGTGTTGACCGGCACCTGTTTCAGCAATGACTTGTTTTTTACCCATACGTTTAGTAAGTAACGCTTGGCCAAGTACTTGGTTCGTTTTATGTGCGCCGCCGTGTAATAAGTCTTCGCGCTTGAGATACAGTTTTACTTTTGGGTTTTTAACTAAATTGCGCGTTAAAGTAAGTGGGGTAGGACGACCCGCATACTCGTTTAATAATTTACTTAGCTCTGCCTGAAACTCAGGATCTTTTTGTGCTTTGTTAAATTCGTTTTCTAACTGCTTAAGCGCAGGGACAAGTAACTCAGGTACAAACATACCGCCAAACTCGCCAAAATAAGCTGGATTTTGCATTTTAACCTCAATAATTTCTGATGCTTGTAAAAGCATTATGTAATTTGTTAGGGCACTTTTTACCCGCAGATTCTTCAACGCCTGAGTTTAAATCAAGGCCTAAGGCACCTTTAAAAAGCGCATCTTTAATATTGTCTGGATTTAAGCCTCCAGCGAGCATAAATGGTGTAGTTGCGCCGCTAAGCACCGACCAATCAAATGCTTTACCAGTACCGCCAGCTTGTGTATCACTGTGCGTATCGTAAAGGTGTCGATCAACCCCATTTACAGGCGTTGGCAATGCATCTTTTATTGCTTGGGCTTTCCAAATTTCGCAATTAGTTGGTAACTGTGTACGCAAGTCAGCAATGTAATCGTCACTTTCTTGGCCATGTAATTGAACTGCCGCTAATTTTAGCACACTTGCGTATTGAGCAACTTGCTCAATGGGAGCATCTACAAATACACCAACAAAGTTAAGTGGTGCGCTTTGGCTTAGCTCTCTTGCACAATCTAAATCGACATAGCGAGGCGATTTAGGATGAAAAATTAAACCACCATAAACAGCACCGTTTTGATATGCCGCTTGTGCATCTTGGCTACGTGTTAAACCACATACTTTATTGTCGCCTAAAATAACACGGCGACATGCTTGCTCTAAATCACGCTCGCCCATAAGTGAGCTGCCAATTAAAAAGCCATCGCATAATGGAGCTAAACGTTTTACGTCTTGATGGGTGTAAATACCCGATTCCGAAATAACCACTTTATCAGCCGGAATAAGCTTTCGTAGTTTTTCAGTAGTGGCTAAATCGGTGCTTAAATCGCGTAAATCGCGGTTATTAATACCAATAATTTGTGCATCAAGCGCAAGTGCGCGGTGTACTTCTTCTTCATTACTTACTTCGGTTAACACCGACATATTAAGTGAATCGGCAACAGCATGCAGTGCTTTATAGCTTTCGTCATCGAGTACCGAAAGCATCAGTAATATAGCGTCACCACCATAAATACGTGCCATATACACTTGGTACTCGTCTATAAAAAAGTCTTTACAGATAAGCGGTTGTTCTACTTGGCTGCGCACAAATTCAAGATAATCAAAACTGCCTTGAAAATATTTAGCATCAGTTAACACACTCATGCAGGTAGCATATTTTTTATAAACTGAAGTAATTTCAGTTAAATCAAATGGGTTTCTAATTAACCCTTTTGAAGGCGATGCTTTTTTACACTCTAAAATAAACTGAGTGCCAGGTGCTGCAAGTGCTTTATAAAAGCTACGACTTGTAGGCACTGCAAGATACTTAAAGCTTTCAAGCGGACGTGCAGCTTTTCTCTCAATTAGTTCTAATTTTTTATCAGCAACAATTTTGTCTAATACATTAGCCATTACTTACCTCAATAATTGCACTTAGTGTGTTCATGGCTTGCCCTGAACTTAATAATGTTTGTACTTGTTTTGCCCCTTCTTTTAACGTTTCTGCTTTACCTGTTAGGTATAAAAGGGCAGCTACGTTAACCACAATAGCAGCATTATGTGCATCTGTGCCTTTGCCTTGCAAGATGGCGAGGCTAGCATTTGCGTTGTATTGTGGGCCTTCACCAGCGAGTTGTTCAAGTGAATAGTTTGCAAGGTCGAAGTCGCTTGGGTTTAGTGTGTACTGCGTAATCTCGCCATTATTTAGCTCAACTACCGTTGTTGGGCCGTGTAGGGCTATTTCGTCAGTGCCCGAGCCGTGAACAATCATAGCGCGCTTTGTGCCAAGGGTTTTAAGTGTTTGTGCCATTGGCATACACAACGCTTCGTTATACACACCTAACAATTGCACTTCAGGTGCTGCAGGGTTAGCAAGCGGACCTAAAATATTAAAAATAGTGCGTGTTTTAAGCGATGTTCGTACGCCCATCGCATGGCGTACGCCACTGTGATAGTGCGGTGCAAACAAAAAGGTAAAATTGGTTTGCTCAAGACATCTTGCAGCTTGCTCTGGGCTCATATCTATATTAATGCCCAGGGTTTTGAGTAAATCGGCTGAGCCTGAATTACTCGATACACTGCGATTACCATGTTTTACCATGTTAATACCGGCAGCAGCGGCAACAATTGCAGCCGTTGTACTTATATTAATTGTGTTTGAGCCATCGCCACCAGTGCCACAGCTATCGGCAAGTTGCGTACTGCTGGTAGTAAAAGCAACGGCGTTTTCGCGCATTGAGGCTGCAGCGCCTGCAATTTCGTCGCTTACTTCGCCTTTAATTTTAAGGCTTATAAGTAGGGCGGTTAGCTCAATTTCACTCATATTACCTTGCATTATTTCATCAAAAAGCGCTTTGGTGTCTGCGTAGCTTAATGATTGCTCCGTAATTAGTTGCTCAATAGCGTGTTGAACATTTATGGGTTGTTCTGGTTGTGTACTCATAATGTCCTCTTTTATTTAGCGCGTGTTAAGTAAGCGACACTTTGCTGAAGTAGCATTGCGCCGTTTGGCGTTAGTATTGATTCTGGATGAAACTGGTAACCCAATGCGTTGTCACCATGATGGTAAATAGCCATAGGGATATCTTCGTACTGGGCAATAACCTCAATATTATCAGGCACTTTTGTTGCCATTAATGAATGGTAACGCGCAACTGGCATTGTATTGCCCATACCATCAAATACAGGATGCTCGCCTAAATTAATAATTGAAGACTTACCATGTACGGTTTCACCCGCGTGACCGATTACTCCGCCATAGCTTTGCGTTAATGCTTGTTGGCCCAAACAAATACCTAGCATCGGGAAGTGGCCTTTAGAGAGCTCAATAAGCTCCATTAAACAGCCTGCATCGCTTGGTGTGCCAGGACCTGGCGAAAGTACTAACAGTACTTGGCCTTGCTCTTGGCGCATTTTATTAAAAATAACCTCAGCGCTAATGTTGTTTCTGTAAACAACGAGTTCGCAGCCAAGCATCGTTAGCTCATCAACTAAGTTATATGTAAATGAGTCAAAGTTATCTAAAAAATAGATTTTAATAGGATTTGCTTTACTCATTTTATACCGCCTTATACGTAGATTTAATGGCGGTAATAACCGCTTGTGCTTTAGCGCGAGTTTCGTTTGCTTCTGAAATAGGATCTGAGTCAAACACCACACCGGCACCTGCTTGCACATACGCTTTGTTATTTTTAACAAAAGCTGAGCGAATAACAATACAGCTATCCATTGCGCCATCACCGGTTAAGTAACCTACTGCGCCGCCATAGCTGCCACGGCGCTTACCTTCAGTTTGACGAACAAGCTCAGCAGCACGAACCTTTGGTGCACCAACAAGCGTGCCCATGTTCATACATGCTTGGTAAGCGTGCAGTGCATCAAGCTCGGGTTTTAGTGTGCCAACAACGCGTGACACTAAATGCATTACTTGTGAATAGCGGTCTACTTTTAATAGCTCTTTGGCAAAACGAGTACCTGCAACACTAATACGTGCAACGTCGTTACGGGCTAAATCAACCAGCATTAAATGCTCGGCGCGTTCTTTTTGATCGTTTCTAAGTTCAAGTTCAATGCGGCTGTCTAGGTCTGGATTTATTTGCCCATTAGCAAATTTGCCACGTGGGCGAGTGCCAGCAATTGGGTATACTTCAACTTGCTGAGATTGCACTGTGTATTTAAGTGCTGACTCAGGCGATGCGCCAAATAAAGCAAAGTCTTCATCGCGCATATAAAACATATACGGACTTGGATTTTGCTTTTTAAGCTGGCTATAAGCGTGCAGAGGATCAGGACAAGGTAGTGAAAATGTACGCGACGGCACTACCTGAAAAATATCACCGTCTACAATATTCTTTTTAAGCTTAACCACTTGCTCGCAGTATGTGTCATCGTCTATATCAACGCTTACCTCACATTGTCCACTTTGCATATCCGCACTAAATTCTGAAGCGTTATCGCACAGCGTATTTAAGCGCTCTAGCTCTTTACCTACTTCAAAGCAGTTAGCGTGTACGTCTGGGCCGTTAAATA
Source organism: Pseudoalteromonas sp. APC 3358 (assembly GCF_030408075.1). Classification (NCBI taxonomy): domain Bacteria; kingdom Pseudomonadati; phylum Pseudomonadota; class Gammaproteobacteria; order Alteromonadales; family Pseudoalteromonadaceae; genus Pseudoalteromonas; species Pseudoalteromonas sp. APC 3358. The sequence goes on along the minus strand of NZ_JASDCE010000015.1, from coordinate 30,258 downwards.
CATTACCAATGAGTTCGGTTGTTTGTTTTTGATGATCAATAACAACTAAGGTTTCGGCTAAATAAAATACGTAATCTGGGCAGGTGTTTTCGCCATCAGGTACATCACTTAACTGCTCAAAGTTTGCTACCATATCGTAGGCAAATACACCGCCTAAAAATAACGAAAATGGATTGTTAGTTGTGCTTTTAATACTGTTAATACAAGTTCTCAGAGCGCTAAATGCGTTATCTGCAATTAGTTTACTCGCTTCGTCAGTATCGCCGCTAGTGTCTAAATAACACAGGGTAAGCGTTGCGCCGTCTAAAGTGGCATCACAGCTTTTAACATTTGCCTGCAAGTAGCTAAGTAGCTGTTGCCCATTATTAGATTGAGCAGTAATAGTGACTGTTTTACCTTGGCATACAATGCGCAGTGCACAGTCGACTAAAATTAAACTTTTTACACTGTCTTTAGAATCAATCTCAGCCGATTCAAGCAGTAGTGAGTTAGGCTTATCAAGTGCCGCGTATAATGCAAGAGGACTACTAATATAGTCGCGTACTTGCGTAATGCTTGTTACTTCGCCTGGTGTGGTAGTTATATGACTAAAAATCAAACCTCATTCCCTCAAAAAATTAAACCCCGCAATGCTTTAGCAATGCGGGGTTTGAATAACGATATCTAAATTACAAACAGATCATTACCGTCCCGCTATATCAGGCGCCACCACCAACGATGTGTAAGAGTAAGACCGTTATTCATGTTTTTCTGCCTCAAAATTTATTAAATATTTTTAACGTATACGTTTCGTAAAATTTAGTTATAAAAAAACCCGCATAGTTGCGGGTTTTGAATTTTTGTTAGACACGACAATTCATCACCCGATAATTACGAGTGCCACCACCAAATAGTGTTTAAGTTTGAATTGATCATTATTGTTAATTCTTAATGTGTCTGAAAGTGGCTACAGTAAAACGTATCTTATGCTTTTGTGTCAAGTGTTTATTTAAAACAATTTAGTCAAAAAAGTTGTTATACTTACATAAACACCAGTAACCCTTAATTTTAAGCAGTTTTCTTTTGATAAAATATGATTTACATAGCCATACCACACATTCAGACGGGCGTTTAACGGTTGAAGAATTATTGCATCGCGCTGTTGATAAAAATATTGATGTGTTTGCTATTACCGATCATGACACTGTGGCGGCTATTAAGCCTGCGCAGCAATTTATTGAAGCAGAAAACTTACCGCTTTCATTAATAACGGGTACCGAAGTGTCTACTAAATGGGAAAGCTTCGAAATTCATATTGTAGGTTTAAATATTGATATTAATAATATTGACCTTACCTCTTTATTATCAGCTCAGCAGCAAAAGCGAGAAGAGCGTGCACTAGAGATTGGTGTTCGCCTTGCAAAAAATGGCTTTGATGGCATTTACGAACAAGCTAAAGAGCTGGCAAAAAACGCGCAAATAACGCGTGCACATTTTGCACGCGCCCTTATTGAGCGCGGTGTTGCTAAAAATTTCCCGGGTGTTTTTAAAAAGTACTTAGGGCGTGGCAAAACAGGCTACGTACCAAGTTGCTGGTGCACCATGCAAACCGCTATTGAGGCCATACATGCCGCTGGTGGTGTTGCTGTACTAGCGCATCCAAGTAGCTATCAAATGTCAAATAAGTGGCTACGCAAATTATTAGTAGAATTTAAAAGTGTAGGAGGGGACGCAATGGAAGTTGCACAACCTCAACAGGCGCCAAGCGAACGTCAATTTTTAGGTGAACTCAGCCGTGAGTACGGGCTACTTTGCTCGCAAGGGTCTGATTTTCATTTTCCGACAAGCTATTTAGAGCTTGGCAAAAATTTATACCTACCAAAAGACTGCCAAGGTGTTTGGCAAGCTTGGGAAGGAGAAGAAGGGGCATTAACATGAGTCAATTATTTCATATTCATCCTGATAACCCGCAACCGAGACTGATTAGTCAAGCCGTTGATATTATTAAACAAGGCGGCGTTGTTGTTTACCCAACAGATTCGGGCTACGCCATCGGTTGTAACATTGGTAATAAGCAAGCCAAAGAGCGCATAGAGCGTATTCGTGGTATTGAAAAAAACGATAATTTTACGCTAGTTTGTCGTGATTTATCGGAGTTATCTACTTATGCACGCGTAGATAACCAGCTATTTAGACTCATTAAAAATAATACGCCAGGGCCATATACCTTTATTTTTAAAGGCACAAAAGAAGTCCCTAAACGTTTATTAAACGACAAGAAAAAAACCATTGGCATGCGTGTAATTGAACACCCAATAGCCTGTGCGTTGCTTGCCGAACTTGGTGAGCCGTTAATGTCGTGTTCTTTAATTTTACCAGGTGAGCAGTTTACAGAATCAGATCCTGATGAAATATTAGAGCGATTAGATAAACACGTTGATTTAATTATTCACGGTGGCCACTTAGCCGAGCAAGCAACCACGGTAATCGATTTGTCGGAAGATGAAGTCAAGATTTTGCGTGTTGGCTGTGGTGATACAAGCCCATTTGAATAATAAGTAATGAGCGAAAGTACTGCGAATACAAAAAATAGTGAAAAGCCAGTGCAGCAAAATCTGCCACTGGCTTTTTTGCATGGTAAAGCGGTTGTAGACAAACCAGAAGATTTATACATTCCACCTGACGCGCTCGAAATAATATTAGAAACCTTTGAAGGCCCGCTCGATTTACTGCTCTATTTAATTAAAAAGCATAAGCTTGATGTACTCGAACTTTCTATTTTTAGTATTACAGAGCAGTACGTAAGTTATGTTGAAATGATGACCGAGTTTCAACTCGAACTTGCTGGCGAATATTTAGTAATGGCTGCGTTACTTGCGCAAATTAAGTCGCGCTTATTATTACCTGTACACGAAGAGCTTGAAGAGGAAGAAGATCCTCGCGCTGAGCTTATTAAACGCCTGCAAGAGTATGAGCTGTTTAAACAAGCCGCCGAAAACCTCGACGATATTCCTCGTGTTGGTCGTGATATTTTTATAGCGCATGCCGCTATGCCAATAAGTGAAGATACAAGTCAAAATCTCCCCGATATTGAACTTAAAGACTTAATGCTGGCGCTGAGTGATGTAATGGCGCGAGCAAAAACGTTTGAGCATCATCAAATTACTGCTGAAGTACTCTCAACCCGAGAGAGAATGAGCCAAATATTACAGCAACTATCGCAAGCAAACTCGGCAGTGGTATTTAATGCGCTTTTTACCCCAAATGAAGGGCGAAGTGGTGTAGTGGTTAGTTTTATAGCTATGCTTGAGCTTATTAAAGAAGGACTTGTTACCTGTTTGCAAGTAAGCCCTGAGAGCTTAATTTATGTCAGCTTAAGCGAACAATCCACCCTATAAACTTATCTGTTTAATCATCTATTTGCAAAACTGACTTTAAATAATAAAGTTCTGTGCGTATACGCACGTAAAGTGTTTGTAAATGTTATTTTCATTTACGGCTGTGCACTATATTGTAACGTCATAGCATTATAGGACGTTACACATGTTTAAAAATACACCTTCATCTTACGGACTTGTCGCCATTATTTTACATTGGCTCATGGCGCTGACTATTTTTGGCCTGTTTGGTTTAGGTTTATATATGGTTGAGCTTACTTATTACGATAGCTGGTATAAAGGTTCACTCGATTTACATAAGAGTATTGGTATTACGCTTGTGGCCGTATTTTTATTTAGAGTTTTATGGCGTGCTTTATCTACACAACCTAAGCCATTAGGTGAGAGTAAAGGCATGAACCAATTAGCGCATACGGCGCATATTGCTATGTATATTATTTTGGCTGTTATTGTTGTTGCAGGGTATTTAATATCAACCGCAGACGGGCGTCCAATAGAAGTATTTACTTTATTTAATGTATCAGCGCTTGATTTTGCCTTTGATGACCAAGCCGATATTGCAGGAAAAGTACATTATTACGGCGCGTGCACATTAATCGGGTTTGCAGTATTGCATGCACTAGGGGCGTTAAAACATCACTTTATCGATAAAGATAAAACCTTAATTAGAATGATCAAACCATTAAAGGATGATTAAAATGAAAAAATTATTAGTAAGCACAGCCGTTTCGGCTGCAATGATGTTATCGGCAACAGCCGCCAATGCAGCTGATTATGTAATTGATACAAAAGGCGGGCACGCATCTGTTAACTTTAAAATTAAACACTTAGGTTACAGCTGGTTATATGGTCGTTTTAATACTTTTGACGGCACATTTAGTTACGATGCTAAAAACCCTGATGCGTCAAAAATTATGGTAAACATTGATACCACAAGTCTTGACTCTAACCATGCAGAGCGCGATAAGCATTTACATGGTAAAGATTTTTTAAATGTAGATAAATACCCAAAAGCGACATTTAAAAGCACGAGTATTAAATTTGATGAAGACGGCGAAGAGGCTGATGTAACCGGTGAGTTTACGCTGCACGGCGTAACTAACACTATTACCTTTGAAATAGATAAAGTGGGCGAAGGTAAAGATCCGTGGGGCGGCTACCGCGTAGGTTTTGAGGGCGAAACCAGCCTTAAACTTACCGACTACGGTATTGATTATAACTTAGGACCTGCATCTACTCATGTTGATATTATTTTATCAATAGAAGGCGTTCGTCAGTAATACCATTATTAAATATAAAAACGCCACTTACTGTGGCGTTTTTTTTGCTTAACAGAAACTCAAATTAAGCGACTTCGAATTTGCTTATTTTGCGCTATTAATACGTGACTGTAATAGCGGCCTTAAATGCTCGGGCAACCAGCGCATGAGTAAATCATTATAAGCCTGCGTTTTTTTAATAACTTTAAGCTGCTCATTAAGAATAGCAATGTCTTCTGCGCCTTGCTCGTTTTTAGTACAGCCAATAAAACCATAACTTAGCGCGGGTGATTCGGTTAATGGACGCTGCGTTAAGTTTTCTTCAAAGTGCATTGATTTAGCTAAATAGTAATGCTCGCTTGGGTAACCCAGCAAAATATCAATTCGTTTTAGGTTAAGCATATATGTGAGGCTCGCTAGGCTATCGCGAGTGGGTCTAATTACTAAATCTATATTAGGCGTACTGTTTATCAATGTATCTATCTCTTGGCCATAAGAGCGGCTCATAGAGATCCCAAGAGTTAGTTTTTTATCTTGTATTAAATCTAATAGTGATACTTCTTTTGATTCCGCTATATTTAGCGCTTTGGCGAGTCTTTTGTGCATTGCTATTGAAGGCGAGAGGCCCGTTGTTGAGCTCTCCTCTGTAAAATAAATATGCTCTTTTCTGTAATCATTTTTATAAAGCGATAACGCACAAACATTATTTGAAGTATTAGATAGCTCTTGGATTACTTTACCTGAAGGGATAAGCATGCGGTTAAAGGTAATATTAGGAAGTTGTTTTTCAAGTAATGAAATTATGCTTTCGTCACGGCCTTGGTGTTGATATTGACCATTTAAAATATAATAGGGTGCAAAGTCGTGCGCTAGCCAGTTTATGGTTCTAGCATTGCCTATTGAGGTCAGACAGAAAAAAAGTAAGAAAGTTAAAAATATACGGAGCATTACAACAGCTGCCAGTAATTATTATTGTAAAACTATTGTAACCAATAAAGAGCTAAAAAGTAAAATGCCAGCAACGAGGCTGGCATAATATCTTATCAATAATTGCAATAATAAAAGGGCAATTAAAGTTATGTGTTGCTTAGTTAGCTTTTAGCCACTTAACAAACTGGCGTGCATCACTCGCTTTTTGAAACAATGCATTTTTTAAACCTTGTGTATCACTAAAGATTACACGATGTTTGTTTACTGAAATTGATTGCACTGGATGTGCGATTTGGATCATAGACCCATTATATTTATAAGACATAATAAAACTCACTTTATTCTTGTTATTTATTCTGCGCTATATTTTTATAGCAAATTGCAGTTAATAAATTAACGATGTTGTGTTTAGCTTCATTACAGTGTTGACGATCTTTATGACACTTTTGCGATGATAGTAAAAAATCATCTCGGTATTATTCAAGGGGTTCTCGCCGTACAATAACTTAGCTTTCAAATATACGTTTTGCGGGGCTTACTGGATCAGGGTAAATGGTTAACCGCGGCGGTTTCTTTAAACCAGAGAGGGAAGGTAACTTATATATAAATTGTGTGCAAGCTATTTTTGTAAAAATATTTATAATAAATCTTATCAACTGCTTACAAAGCCCATTTTTAGTTACCAAAGGATAAGTATGAATTACCTAATAGTGAGTGATATTTATGGTTTAACCCCTGCTTTAAGGAGGTTATCACAGGCAATTAGTTCAAATTTGGTGATTGTTGACCCTTACAATAACAAGTTTCAAGCTATTGAAAGTGAACAAGATAATTACAACAATTTTATACAGCAGTGTGGCCATGATAAATACACCGACAAACTTCAAAAATGCTTTGAGAGTTTAAAATTGCCAACGACGTGTATTGCTTTTAGTGCAGGGGCAAGTGCAGCATGGCGGGCACAGTTATTAACAGGCAATACACACCTTAAAAAGTTAATTGGCTTTTATCCGTCGCAAATTAGACATAATTTAAATTTAAGCGCAAAAGTACCCTGTGAGTTCATATTTCCAGCAAGTGAGAGTCACTTTAATGTTGATGAAGTTATTAAAGCTTTAAGCACCAAAGCGAATGTTAAGTGCTATAAAACCAATTTTTTGCATGGTTTTATGAACGAGTACTCAACCAATTTTAACGCGCAAGGGCTTGTTGAATATAGTAACTATATAAAACAGAGCAGCCGTTAAAGCGTGTTTAGCTGCTCTTTACTAATATCAGGAAAATCGGTGCGGGTATTATATTTTGCATACAGCGTTGTAAAAACGCTACTACGAGAGAGTTTATCTAACTCTTTTATAAAGGCTTTAGCACTTGAGCGAGCAGGCCTGCAGCATACTTGATACTGTTTAATTATACCCGCGATAGATAAACCTTGTTTTCGCAGCTCAAGGTCGGCCTGTGCAAAAAAAGCCGCACCCGTCCAATAAACACGTTGCTGGGCTCGTTGTTTCCACATATCGGCAGAGAGCTTATTAAGTGGCTGTGTTTTAGTTTTAGTTTGCAGGCGGGCACGATCAAATCCTGCATTTAAACGTTGTACAAATTGCGGCTGGGTAATTATACCGCTGTCACGCATTATTACGTTTTGCATATAACTGGCAAAACCCTCGCTTAGCCAAAAACCGGAGTAGGGAAGTAGCGGCAAATATAAATGCGAAAGTTCATGGTATAGCGTCCAATCTTTAGTGAATGCATTTAAACTGGCATAGCGATCTATATGTAGTTCAAGCCCATCGGGGTTATTGCGCTTAACTGTAGCCCAAGGTACAGGCTCAAAAGCAAAGTATTGCGGTTTTAAATAAATAGGCAATGTGGTTTGTTTTAAAGGTCCCAGTGTATTTTGTGTTTTTTCAACACTTTGATTAACCCATATAGACACCGTATTTTGAGCATTACTTGAGAGCGAGCTAAGGTTATGTATTACTACTTCAACGGCTAATGCGTTAAAAGAGCTGATTAATAGTAGCAGTACAAAAAAGAATTTCATTAAAATGCTCCACTGTAATTTAATAATTGGTACGAAAATTCTAATATACAAGACCAACTAAATGGATAAATAATCACGCCTAATTCTTTATTTTTTAAAATGATAGTAACTATAAAAGCACAAATACAGACACTCCTAGCTAAGCATGGTTTAATCAATTAATCGTTATTTTAAGTTAGGTTTAGCCATGACGTATCAGCATATTCACGTTCCTGAGCACGGCCAAAATATCACTATTGATGCACAAGGACACTGGCAAATACCGTTAGAACCTATCATTGCTTTTATTGATGGCGATGGCGTGGGTCTAGATGTTATGCCGGTAATGCGCCATGTTGTTGATAGTGCAATTGAGCATTGTTATAAAAGCGCACGGAAAATTCATTGGATGCAGGTTTATAATGGCGAGCAGGCCGCAAAGCTGTATGACGGTGATTGGTTCCCGCAAGAAACAATTAACGCGGTACGTGCCTGTAAAATTGCCATAAAAGGGCCGTTAACCACACCACTAGGTGGTGGTTTTCGATCTCTTAATGTCGCACTCAGGCAAGAAATGGATTTGTTTGTAAATATGCGCGCTATAAAAGGATTTAGTGCACTACCTTCTCCTTTAAAAAACCCTTTTTTAACAAACATAACAGTGCTTCGTGATAGTAGCGAAGACGTGTACTCAGGTATTGAGTGGCAAGCAGGCAGTGTAGAGAGCGAAAAAATGCTCGATTTTTTATGTGAGGAAATGGGCGTAACCCGCCTAAGGTTTTCACAAGAGTGCGGAATTGGTATTAAAAATATATCTAAAGAAGGCTCTGAGCGACTAATGCGCTTTGCAATTAACTATGCACTTAAAAACGATAGTGAATCATTAACGCTAGTACACAAAGGTAATGTACTTAAATTTACCGATGGTGCATTTAAGCGTTGGGGGTTTGCACTTGCACAAAACGAGTTTAATGCCACCGCACATGAAAATGGGCGTTGGTTGCAAATAGAGCGAGCACACCAAGCGCCCTTAATTATTAAAGAAGTCATAGCCGACAACATGCTGCAGCAATGTTTAATGCATCCAGAGCAATTTGATGTAGTGGTGACTACTAACCAAAATGGTGACTTTTTAGCGGATATGCTCAGTGCACAAGTTGGTGGTGTTGGCATAATGCCCGCTGCAAATTTAAATAACGATGTCGCATTTTTTGAGCCTACACACGGCACGTTTGAACGTATAGCAGGGCAAAATAAAGCAAACCCAAGTAGCAGTATTTTAAGTGCGGTATTAATGCTTAAATTTATGGGATGGGACGAGGCCGCATTACTCATAGAAAATGCGTTAGAGCAAACATTTAAAAGCGGTGAAGTAACCTTTGATTTAGCGCAAGAGCAGAGCGATAACTCAAGTATTCATAACTCGATAACCTTAACTTGTACTGGCTTTGCAAAGAAGGTTATCGAGCACTTTTAAATACATTCATTATTAAGCTGCTGAGGCAGTTTTTACTCTGTGCATACAAGGGCGGTTGGTTAACTGCGCTGCACGATGGTAAATCTCATGTGCTTGGGGTTCATCGCACTGTGTACCACTAAGCGTATCCATTAACGCAACAACAATAATTGCAGGAACCTGGCAGCAATATTCGTCTAAAACGGCTTCCGTAGTTTGTGCATCAACATGGCAAAGTGGATGATTTTTAAGTTGGTATGCATTTAATAATGTATCAACTTCTAATACATCATCTGGTTGATGCTTTGTTTTACGGCATTTACAACCAAACTCATCAACTAAAGTAGCTAACGCTTGGTAAGTTTCAGTGGTGTTAGCTTTAGTGCATAACTGCTCTTCGATGAACTGATGTAAGTTAGCATCGATGAATAATCCGTCTTGGCGTGTGAAAGAAGCTGTTGTCATAATAATTACTCTTAGTTTGTTGGCTTAACTTCACTCTAGCGCTAAGTGTATTATTAATAAAATTGTTGTTTTCAATAACTGATATTGATTTTATCAATAGTAAGATTTAATGGTTAATAGAACGCAGAAAACAATCTTAAATAATACTAATTAATTTGGTGCAATGCGGTGAAAGTGTGCACAAAACTGGAACAAAGGGAGGAGTTGAGGAATAAAGAAGGAATCTTAGTTAATTGTTTTTATTGAATTTTAATTATTTTATGAAGTTGGTACTAAGCTTGCTAATAATACGCTGTAGGTAGATTCCTATATCGACGATTTCCAAAAGCGCCACGGTATTTTCCCAAAGTTGAATACCGTGGCGCTTTTTTATTTTTCGCGTGTATTTTATTTATCCGTCACAATAGCAATAGCAATAGCAATAGCAATAGCAATAACAATAGTAATGTTAAATTTTAATAAAGTAGGGAATAGCCACTAAAATAGCGCCTACAATCAGCAGCATACTAACACTGGTCATAAAGTACGGAAAAACCAATAACGACAAACCAATACAAAGTGGCACTACGGCTTTTTTTCTTCGCCCGTAAGTAAGGTAGCCAATACCTATGCCGCCAAACAAAACACTCCACGCAATTATTGATGCACTATCCATTTATAAATTACCTATTTTGAAATACTGATTTAAATTACAACCGACATAGCCAGCTTTTCAATACCATGTGAAGGAGTCCATCTTTTGAATTCCACGAAACCATGCTTTTTATATAAATTTATTGCAGGAGTATTAGCAACTGCAGTCTCAACTCTTGCATGAGAAAAATCATCCATTGCTAAAACATAACTTATTAGCTTACTTGCGATATCTTTTTTAAAATGGCTAGGATCAACGGTTAAACTACAAATATCTAAACACTCGTTGTTTGTATCTACTTCAATAACGGCTGCTAAACATTCATTTTCGCTGTAGCCATAAAAAGTTGTTTCTGACTTTTTTATACCTTTAATATTACGCGCTAAAGGAGGGAAGTTATGCGCGCCGATCAGTTTAGCCTCAATAGCATAGGATTTTTGAAAGACAGCAAGAGTTTTATTTGCAGTATCGTTATTCTTATTATTAAGTTTGTTTATCATTGTCTTCTTTTTTAGAAAATAAAGCATGAATACCATATGCCGTAATAAAACCTCCGGCACTAATTGTGAAAAAAAGAAATAAATAAAACTTTTTCGGGTTATTTTCTAAAGATGCCACTGCCGGCTCATTGTATCTCTTATAAATGACACCACTTTCGTAATTAAAATAGCTGCGTAAAAGAATAAACAAACCTAAACAATACACAGGAGCGCTTTACTTGTTTTCTTAGTGTTCTTTTTAGCTATTACTATTTGTTGCGCAGCTTTTGGCTCGTTACGATTTGGTTTAGCTAATTCATCTTTAAGGCGTTTGTAGTTCTCTGGATATTTATGTGAGTCAATACTTTCAATTGCTTCGTTTAATTCACTAAGTGAATAAGCAGAGTAATCAATATTTATAATAATCTTCCTTAAAAGGCTCTTAAATAACACTTACACAGCAAGGTTTTTAAGTTGTTGTTATTTAATGATATTTTTATAATCCGATTAAGTTTATTTTAATGTAGCAAAGACTTGAGGTTAGTCACTTTTACTTTCATATTTAAACTCGAATGAAACTATTGCAGCCAATATACCTCCAGTCGCTAATATAGCAGCGCTAAATAACATCCCCCATAATAATTTTTTCAACAGTAGAGTCTGATGAATATTTGTAAATATTACGCTCCAAGTTTGTTCAAAGTTGTATAAATTAACAACTTCATGAACATCATATAAAAAAGTACCTAACCCATTCAAAAAGTATGCAAGAGCTATATAAACAAAAAATCGTGCAGTAAATAAGAGGGTTTTTAAATTATCAGTTTCAACTTTAGAGAAAGGAAGAAAGCTAATTTTGGTGACCTTGCTCATTATAAGTGAACACTTCAAATATAGGTATTGGTACATAAAATTCCATTTTTTAATATGTCTTAGGTTATTGATAACGAGTATCTAAAGTTATTGACTTTATATTACTAATTAAGAATAACGCAGTACCTATTTTGATTCAATTCTTCAGCGAACATTGTATTTGAGTTCTAGCTTTTTCATTAGGTAGTTTTTAACTCAATATATTTAAAATGCTAACCAAGCTATTAGCTCAAAATAAGATGATTCAGTACATAGCACAGGCACTCGCATTAGGCTCTTGAGTACTAATCAAAGGTTTGCTCTTAATTACCTATCTGCAATCGTTTTAGCAAACGCTAATAATTCACGCCTTAACCATTGGTGTGCAGGCGCGTGGTGTAGTAGCGGGCTCCATATCATTTTTACCTCAATAGGCACTATTTGAAATGGTACAGGGCTGATTACTAAATCAGTATGAGAGGTTAACAATTTAGCCTGCCTGCGCGGTAGGGTGGCAATAAGTTGCTCTGATTGGCAAAGCAGGCTTGCGACCATGTAGTGGCGAGTAAAAACACGTATTTTACGGGTTTGTTCTAGTTGCCAAAGGGCTTCGTCTACCCAGCCTAATTTTTGCTTACCTGATTTATTAGTAACAGCGGCCTCTGGTCCCCAGCCTGCACGGTTTACCCAAATATGTTCTTTTTGTAAGTAGTCGTCTAACCCTGAATGTTGTAAAAATGTATTTTTAGGATGCGTTAAACAACAGTAGTTATCGCGCCAAACACTGGCCTGATGAAACGAGCGAGGGAGACCGTTAAAGCGGTTTATAGCTAAATCTATAGTGCCTTTTTCCATATCTTGTAGGTTTACGTCGCTTGGGCTCAATACATCAAAATTAATACCGGGGTTTTTACTAAGCTGCGCCGTTATAAAAGGGGCTATTAAGGTCGACTCTATATAGTCGTTTGCCATTATTCTAAACGTAACTTCAGCGGTTGTAGGGTTAAACTGCTCACTAGGCTGCGTAATAGCTTCAGCCATTTTTAATAGGGCCTCAACTTCAGGCTTTAATGCAAGTGCCTTTGCCGTTGGCGTCATAGAGCCTGCGGCACGCACAAGTAGCGGGTCGTCAAATAAATCGCGCAAACGTTTTAGCGCATTACTCATAGCCGGTTGCGTAAGCGCGAGTTTATTTGCAGCTTTTGACACACTTTTTTCATCGATGAGTACATTTAAGTAAACTAACAAGTTGAGGTCGACGTTTCTTATATTCATATGGGCGTGTTGGCCTTTCAGGGTTGAAATTTGTTCAATCTAGGGGCGATTTAATCGCGGCGCGAGGTTTGCCACCTTGTGGGCTAAGTAAAAATCGAGTAAAGCTTCCGCGTCCTGCTCACGCCCCTTACCGACATCCATGTAGGCAACAAAGAGTTAATCGTCCCTAGAAAGAACCCTATGGGCAGTGTGTATTTGGCCTTTATGCAGCGTTAAAGTACATTTATGGGGAGTCACAACACTACATGTACTTTGCCTTGCTTAAAAACCAAATACACGGCTGCAAAATTAACCTCGAAAGGTCAATACGCCCAATAAATTCTATTTATATGCTTTATTAATTATCTAAATTAAAGCCTGCTTGCTAAGGTGTAAACCATTAATAAAAAATAACCGCCATAACTGGCATCAATATAAGTGCTGTATTTATGCAAAATAAGCTAACAAATCAATCTAATAATGCGCTTCAACACGTTGTAGCCAGTAAGCTTGCACGATCTGTTTTTGCTGGATTTGAGGCGATGTTTTCGCAATTTTTAAATATTACACTGGGTGCACAAAGCCGTTTTGAACAACGACAGTATCACAGTGTACAAAGTGCTATGCGTGAACGTTTACAGGTGTATGAGTGCGAAGTTAAAAACGTGAGTGAAGCCGTCAGAGTTATTGCTTATGCTGAACTTACTTGCCCGCAAACGTGGCAGTTAGCTAAAAATATTTACGGCGATATGGTAGAAAACCACGAAAATAAACCTATTGCGCATACCTTTTTTAACTCAACGTTTGGCGCAATTTGGGACGATAAAAAAATTCGTACTGTGCATTTGTTTGTATTAAAAGCAAAGTATCGTAGTGAGCCGCGCTCTTATGAAAGCTTAGTGAGCAGGGTATCGCTACATAATGGGTTTAATAACGCCGTTAAAACGCTTATCACTAATCAAGTATTTAGAGTGCCGTTTAGTCATTTAGATCGCGATGTAGCCACATTACAAAGTACGTTAATGCAAGGCGCTAAGCAGCAATGCAAACAGGTGTACGAACTTATAAATTTAAACGATGGGTATATTGAATACGCCAACTCATTATTTTTTAGAAACAAAGCCTGTTATTTAATTGGGCGCTGCATTGCTAAAAATGGCGACAATATGCCTTTTGCTATCGCTATTTTAAATACCGATGAGGGACTAAAGCTTGATGCTGTAATGATGGGCGCCGATCAATTAAGTTTATTATTTGGTTTTGCACGCACCTATTTTATGGTTGATACCGATAAGCCTGCTCGTTATGTAGATTACTTAAGTGTGTTAATGCCACATAAACAACGCTTTGAGTTATTTAACGCCATTGGTTTTATAAAGCACGCCAAAACTGAGTTTTATCGGAACAAGGTTGATACGACTAAAAATAGCCCAGCCAACTTCAAGTATGTTACAGCACCAGGGACGCCGGGTATGGTAATGCTGGTATTTACTATTGAAGGGCTAGATTACGTTTATAAAGTAATTAAAGATAAATTTAGTGCGCCAAAAACAGCTACCAGAGCACAAGTGAAAGAAAAGTATAACTTTGTAAAACAAGCCGATAGGGTTGGTCGTTTGGTAGACACACACGAATTTAGATATTTAGCGTTTGATTTAAGCCGTTTTAGCGATGAACTGCTTGAGCAGATGAAAAGCCAAATTGGCAGCAGCATGGTTATATCTGGCAAGGCACTTATTTTAAAGCACGTTTATGTTGAGCGTAAAATGACCCCGCTTAATTTATATATTACCCAATGCGATAACAAAACCTTAGAGAGAGTTATGCATGATTACGGTAAAGCAATTAAAGAATTAGCCGGTGCTAATATATTTCCGGGCGACATGCTAATGAAAAACTTTGGCGTAACGCGATGGGGGCGAGTGGTGTTTTACGACTTTGACGAAATTTGCCCACTAACCGATTGTAACTTTAGAGAGGTGCCACAAACCCAAAATGCACTTGAAGAGCTAAGTAGTAACTCGTATTTTGATATAGCTGAAAACGATATATTTCCGAGCCAATTTAAGGTGTTTTTTAGCGCCAACGAGATTGCGTTTAATTATTTTAATAATGAGCACAGTAACTTGTTTTTAGCGACGTTTTGGCAAGGTTGTCAGCAACAAGTACACAATGGTTATCTACCCGATGTTTATCCTTACAAACAAAGTTGGCGCTTTTGAGGTTGTTTGAATCTGTGTTCATCCCCATCTATATGTTATTACAGTTTTTAAACTTGGAGCAACAATGAAATATATTTCTCATGAAGATGGTAATCTTGCATTTAGTGAAACCGAAAAACCGGTTTTAAAGAGCCATGAAGTACTTGTTAAAGTTGCAGCAATAGGTGTAAACCGTGCAGACAGTATGCAGCGCCAAGGTAAATACCCGGCCCCTGCGGGAGATAGCCCTATTTTAGGTTTAGAATGTGCCGGTGTTGTTAGCGATATTGGTGGTAAAGTTGATAGAGTTTGGCTTAATAAACGTGTTTTTGCTTTGTGTTCTGGTGGCGCTTACAGTGAATATGTAGCCGTTGATGCAAAGCAGCTTATGGAATTACCCGATGATGTAACAATGGCTGAAGGTGCAGCAATAAGCGAAGTGTACCTAACAGCATTTGGCGCGTTATTTGAGCTTGGTAAATTGCAAAAAGGGCAAACAGCGCTTATTCATGCAGGTGCTAGTGGTGTGGGCGGTGCAGCAATTCAAATGGCTAAAAGCGCAGGTGCTACCGTGGTTATTACCGCAGGTACGGATGACAAATGCCGACACGCAAAAGAACTCGGTGCCGATCATGCAATTAACTACAAAACCACCGACTTTGTAGAATATATGAAAGCAAATGAGTTAACAGCAAATGCAATTGTAGATCCTGTTTCGGGGAGTTACTTAAATAAAAATGCCGCTATTGCAGCGATGGATTGCCAAATTGTAATGCTTGCATTTTTAGATGGACGTTTTGCAGAAGTTGATTTTGCCGCGCTTTTACGCAAACGTATTTCGTTTCATGCCTCAACGCTTAGAAATCGTAGTATTGAGTTTAAACGCCAGGTGCGCGACGACTTTGTAGCGCGTTTTTACAATGATATTGCCACTAAAAAGTACGACTTTAACCTGTATAAAACATTGCCTTGGAGCGACGCAAACGAAGCTCATGCTATTTTAGAGCGTAATGAAAATGCTGGTAAAGTTGTTTTACTTGTAGAGTAACTCTTTAATTTTAGGGTTTAGCCCATATACTAAGCCCTATAAAAAACACTTAAGGTTTAATAATGAATCCAATACTAGCAATACTTAAAGAGCACAATGTAAGCGACGAAAAAGTAAAAGCATTGTTTGAAGCGTTTACTCAAAACCCAATGATGGCAATGGCGCTTGTTCAAGAGCTTGGTATTCCGCCAGAAAAACTACAGCAACTAATGGCAGTCGTAATGACTCAACCGCACCTTATTAAAGAAGCGACTGACGAACTTGGTTTAGATTTTGAAAAAGTAAAAGAAGCGAAAGAAAAACTAAATCAATAATTTTTTATGTGATGAAACAAAAATAAATAAAAGAGCATAAGTATTTACTTATGCTTTTTTATTTGGCTTATTCTTTTATGACTACTCTTTTGGAAGTAGTACGGTGTCGATAACATGAATTACGCCGTTGCTTGCTTTTACATCAGCTTTTACAACTTTAGCGTCATTTATCATTACGCCCATGCTGTCGGCTTTAACCATAACTGATTGGCCTTGTAGTGTTTTCGCACTATCTACCTTCATTACGTCGGCTGCCATCACTTTTCCAGACACTACGTGATAAGTTAATACCGCCGTTAGCTTGTCTTTGTTTTCAGGCTTGAGTAGCATTTCAACAGTGCCTTCAGGTAATTTAGAAAATGCAGCATCTGTTGGTGCAAAAATAGTAAACGGTCCTTTACCTTGCAGTGTTTCAACTAAACCTGCGGCTTTAACAGCAGCAACAAGAGTAGTGAACGAACCATTTTCAACGGCTACTTCAACAACGTCTTTTTTCATACCATGATGATCAGCATAAGCTATTGTAGTAAATCCAAGGCTTGCAGTTGTAAACAATAATGCAGTAGTAATTTTCTTAAACATTTTATTTTCCTTTAAGTTAATACCCGTTGGTTTCGTTAAATGTTACGACGCTCTAAATTTAATCGATCAATTAAAATTAGTAGTCAACATGTTTTGTTACATCATTGATTGAACTGCAGCTAATTAGCAAAGTCATATAAATAGTTACTCAATTAAAGACTTGTTCAATTGAAGGGAATAGGCATGAAATTAGTTTATAAGTTTTGGAAAAATAACCGCTCTCTTATCGTATTTATTGCACTGATGAGCGTATTTAGAAGCGCTGTTGCCGATTGGTACGAAGTGCCAACAGGCTCAATGAAACCGACCATTCAAGAAGGTGACAGAATACTTACCGATAAAATGGCCTACGATATTCGCGTCCCATTTACGCACATAAAATTACTTAAATTAGCGGATCCACAAGCTGGTGATATTATTGTTTTTGACTCACAAGCTGCCGATAACCGTTTAATTAAACGTGTAATTGGTGTGCCAGGAGACACCGTTGCGCTTGAAAATAATGAGCTCATTATTAATGGTAAAAAACTTAATTATGCAGATCAGCGAAGCAACATAGACTCGCTTGATAAAATTGAAGATTTAAACGGATTAGAGCATTCGATAAGAGTGGCAAATATTCCTTCACGTTTATCGGGGTTTGATGCAATTACAATTCCTGATGATTATTACTTAGCAATGGGCGATAACCGAGATAATAGTGCAGACTCTCGTGTAATAGGTTTAATTCCGCGTGATGAGCTATTAGGAAAAGCAGAGCGCGTTATAGTATCGCTTGATTATGATAACTATTACCTACCAAGAAAAGATCGCGTATTGAAAAAGCTCAATTAAAAAGAATGTTTAGGGCCTGTTGACCTTTCATGATTAAAATTTGTTCAATTTAGGGGCGATTTAATCGCGGCGTTAGGTTTGTAACCTAGTGGGCTCGATAACCGCTCCTGCGTTATTCTACTGACTTATATCCATGTAAGAATAAGTAAAAATCGGGCAAAGTTTCCGCATCCAGCTGCAAATTCAACCTCGAAAGATAAACAGACCCTAATTTTATAGTTAAAGTATAACTGCCTATTTAGGCAGTTTACTTATATAGCTTTTTACAAGCTTAGTAAGATCAATGCGTTCTTGTTCTGTGTTGACTATTTTACAAAAATCACTACTTACTGCTGCGCCGCAAGCACCTGCGTCAAACCACTGAGATATATTATCCAAAGTAATACCACCAACAGGCATTAATTGTGCTTCTGAAAATGGACCTGTTAATGCTTTAAAGTAACCAACGCCCATACTGCCCGCAGGAAATACCTTAATAATATCTGCCTTATATTCAATTGCATTTGCTACATCGGTAGGTGTTAGCGCGCCCATTAATACTGGTAACCCGTGCTGGTGGGCAAGTTCGACAACCGATTTGTTGGTATTTGGCGTTACAATAAACTGCGCGCCTGCATCAATTGCTTGCTGAGCAAGAGTAGTATTTATTATTGTACCTGCGCCAATAAGTGCGTTTTTATGAGCTGCACGAGCTTTTGCTATTTCTTGCTCAAAGCCCGGTGTATTTGACGTGATCTCGAGTGCGTTTATGCCCGCATTAACTAAACAATCAATTAATGGTGCTACATCACCTTGTTGCTTTAAGCGCAGTATGGCGACTAATTTGTGTTGTTTTATTTGGCTACTTACTTTTGTTCTGTTGGCATCTAAAATTTGGGTCATAATTACAATTCACTTTATTTAATACAGAGGCATTCGTATTGAATATACGACTAAACATTGCTTTTGCCCATAAAAAAACCGCTGATGTATCAGCGGTTTTTATTGTATGAGTAATATTACATTACGCGCATACCAGGCTCTGAGCCGTCATCTGGGTTAAGAATATAAATTTCTTTTCCGCCAGGACCTGCTGCTAATACCATGCCCTCCGACATACCAAAGCGCATTTTACGAGGCTTAAGGTTAGCGACCATAACGGTTAACTTACCTTCAAGATCCTCTGGTGCGTAAGCTGATTTAATACCTGCAAACACTTGGCGAGTTTCTCCGCCTAAATCAAGTGTTAGCTTAAGTAGTTTATCAGCGCCTTCTACGTGCTCTGCTTTAGCAATTTTAGCTACGCGTAAGTCTACTTTTGCAAAGTCATCAAATTCTATTTCGTCGCTAATCGGCTCTTTTGCAAGTGGGCTGTTAGGGTCAATAGTTACTTTTGGCGCTAAGCTTTCTTTAGATTCTTCAACCATTTTATTTACTTTATCCATTTCAACACGCTGCATTAACGGTTTAAATTTATTGATAGGGTGGCTTACGAGTGCATTTTGAACGCCGTCCCATGCAAGGTCGTCATTTAAAAATGCTTGTACGTTGTCGGCCATTTCTGGTAGCACTGGTTTTAAGTAAGTAATTAAAACGCGGAACAAGTTAAGACCAAGAGAACACACTTCGTGTGCTTCTTGTTGCTTAGTTTCGTCTTTAATTAATACCCAAGGTGCTGCGCCATCAATAAATTGGTTTGCTTTGTCGGCAAGCGCCATTATTTCGCGAATTGCACGGCTGTAATCGCGGTTTTCGTAGTGTGTTGTAATGCTAGGTGCAGCCGCTTGAAACTCTGCTAACAGCTCTGGTTGCATAATTGTGCTGCTTAGCTTGCCATCAAACTTTTTAGTAATAAAGCCAGCACAACGGCTCGCTATGTTTACTACTTTACCTACTAGGTCCGAATTTACGCGTTGTGCAAAGTCTTCTAGGTTTAAATCAAGGTCAACAATACCGCTGCTTAATTTTGCTGCGTAGTAGTAACGTAAGTACTCTGGGTTTAAGTTATCTAAATAAGTACGCGCTTTAATAAACGTACCCTTTGATTTAGACATTTTTTCGCCATTTACAGTGACAAAACCATGAGCGAATACGTTAGTTGGCTTTCTAAAATTAGCGCCTTCTAGCATTGCTGGCCAAAATAAGCTGTGGAAGTAAATGATGTCTTTACCAATAAAGTGATAAAGCTCAGCGTCTGAACCTTCAGCCCAAAACTCATCAAAGTTGATGCCTGTTTTGTCACACAGGTTTTTAAAGCTCGCCATGTAACCAATAGGGGCATCTAACCAAACGTAAAAATATTTGCCCGGTGCATTTGGAATTTCAAAACCAAAGTAAGGCGCATCACGGCTAATATCCCACTGCTGCAGGCCATCGGTAAACCATTCGTCTAGCTTGTTAGCCATTTCTTGTTGAATAGTGCCCGAGTGTAACCACTCTTTTAGCATGCCTTCAAATGCTGGCAGGTCAAAAAAGTAATGCTCAGAATCTTTAAGTACAGGCTCAGCGCCCGACATTACAGAACGTGGGTTGATTAAATCTGTAGGGCTGTATGTAGCACCACATGAATCACAACTGTCGCCGTTTTGGTTTTCAGACTTACACGTTGGGCAAGTACCTGTTACAAAGCGGTCAGGTAAGAAAATACCTTTTTCAGGGTCGAATAATTGCGAAATAGTGTGCTTTTTAATATGACCGGCATCGTTTAGGCTGTTATAAATAAGCTCGCTTAATTCTTTGTTTTCTTGGCTGTGCGTACTGTGGTAGTTATCAAATTTGATATTAAAGTCAGCAAAGTCGCGTTGGCGCTCTATGCTTACTTGTTTTACCGCTTCTTCAGGCGTGATCCCTTGTTTTTGCGCATTAAGCATAATTGGTGTGCCGTGGGCATCGTCTGCGCAAACATAATAAGCTTCATGGCCTTGTAACTTTTGAAAACGTGACCAAATATCAGTTTGAATATATTCCAATAAATGACCTAAGTGAGTAGGGCCATTTGCATAAGGTAATGCGCTGGTAATCAGGATCTTTCGCTGCGTCATAATCATTCCGAATTGAGGATAAAACGCCGTTTTTATTATACAAACGGCAATTATCATTAATTTATCTACAAGCTATCTGCTTAGAGTGCGCACAGCTTATGGATTTTTATTAATTGACTGGTGTTAATGCCCTGAATGTTACATAATTCCGAGGCACTTTTCATCAAAGAAACGCTATTTAATTGCTATGTTTGGACTGTCGAAACTATTCTCTTCTAAATCGGTGCAAAAACAACCGATTATTACTGCCTTAGCGGCATATCGTAGTGCGGCTTTTGCCGTCGGTATTGACGAAAGCTTCATTAATACTATTACTCAAAATGACGATAAATCACTACACATTAAATTAACCCTGCCATTTGCTGGGCAATCAGAAATGCCTTTAGTTGAGCAACACGTAAGTGAAAGCTTAAATGTGCCTGTAACAATTAGCGCCAAGGTTATCATTAAAGAGGCAGCTAAGTTTAAGGCGATTAAACATATTGTGCTTATTGCCTCAGGCAAAGGCGGAGTAGGTAAGTCGACTACTGCCGTTAACTTGGCGGGCGCCCTTAAAAACGAAGGCGCAAAGGTCGGTATTTTAGACGCTGATATTTATGGCCCATCTATTCCAATGCTTTTAGGCTTGGTAGGCGCAGAGCCCGTCACTAAAGATAACAAACAGCTACAGCCTTTTGATGCAAACGGCATTAAAGCGCAGTCTATTGGATTTTTAGTTCCAAGCGATGATGCCACCGTATGGCGCGGGCCAATGGCGTCAGGCGCGCTTAGCCAATTGCTTAACGAGACTGATTGGGGCGAGCTTGATTACTTAATTGTGGATATGCCACCGGGCACCGGTGATATTCAACTTACAATGAGCCAAAAAGTACCCGCGAGCGGTACTGTTATTGTCACTACACCGCAAGACTTAGCCCTTGCCGATGCGCAAAAAGGCATTGCTATGTTTAATAAAGTAAACGTGCCAGTGCTGGGCTTAATTGAAAACATGAGTTATTACATTTGCAGCCACTGCGGTGAAGCTAACCACGTATTTGGTAAAGACGGCGCACAAAAACTTGCGCACAAGCACGGCGTACCCGTACTTAGTCATATTCCTCTTGCAATAGATATACGCGAGTATTCTGAGCAAGGAAAACTTATTGCCAACGATAACGACGCGGCGATAAGCAAAACATACAGCGCAGCAGCGAGGCTTATAGCCAGCACGCTCTATTATCAACAGCATCACAATGCAATTGAAATTGTGATTACAGAAGATTAATAAATAATGAGACTTTCAGACACACATATTAATGAATACCTAAGCGATGGTCGCATTGTTATTGAGCCAGCGCCAATAAGTGACATGATTTCAGGCGTAACTGCCGATTTGCGATTAGGTAATAAATTCAGAACTTTTAATGCACACAACGCGGCATACGTCGATTTAAGTGGTCCAAAAGATCAGCTAAATAAAGCCATGGAATCAATCATGAGTGAAGAAATAGTGCTTGATGAAGGTGAAGCATTTTTTTTACACCCAGGTGAACTTGCTCTAGCTATTACACACGAAAAAGTAACTCTGCCAGCAGACATAGTAGGGTGGTTAGATGGACGCTCATCACTTGCGCGTTTAGGGTTAATGGTGCATGTAACAGCGCACCGAATAGACCCAGGCTGGAGCGGTAATATTGTTTTAGAGTTTTACAACTCAGGTAAATTACCACTGGCGCTTCGTCCACTGATGAAAATAGGGGCTATGAGCTTTGAAATGCTATCGGGCCCGTGTGCAAACCCATACAACATCCGTAAAGATGCAAAATATAAAGACCAAAACAGTGCAGTAGCAAGTCGTATTAGTGACGATAAGTAATCACCAAATATAGACATTACTCGTCTATTTTATGAAGCGCATAGCCCAGTAATTCAAAATACTGGTTAAGCGCTTCACTTTGTAGATAAGTAATTTACTGTTTTTCTGCTAATACGATATTTGGCCAAGTAGAGAACTCTGATTCTGGAATCTCTGACCATTGGGAAGCTGGTTGATACGAACCATCACAATCATTTTTAATTTTTAGCATTGAAACTTTAACTTGGTCATTAATTATTTGATACGATGTTGATATACCACAGCCACCAGAACCCCGATATTTATTATTAGTTATGGTGTAATTTGACATATCGCTACGCAAGGCCCCCCACAATAAAGGCTTACTAAACTTATAAAAAGGTGCTTTAGTTAAATCCCCAGATATTACGGTATCAATATGACCTGAAGCATCATCATTTGCGATAAACTGTGGAAATGATAATAGAGTATATTTACCTGAATTTTCTTTAGTTTCTAAAAAAAACATCAACCCTTGATTGTAAGCACCTGTTGTACAAACTACTAAAGTTAATTGGCGATCGTCATACCAAGTATACGTATCAACAGACATTGATCAGACCAATTTCAAAAATTTCGATTTAATTTAAACGCTTAATCCTCCTTAATTTGATAAAATCACACCTCAACTTTGAGGTGTATATGAATCTAAAAATCAAACGGTTAGACCATCACGGTATTGTTTCAGGTGTTATAGAAGACTTAAAAATTGTCAGCCTTTTAGATCAATACTTACCTCAAGACGATAAACAAGAAATCACCCCTGGTGAAGCCGTAAAAGGAATGATCATGAATGGACTAGGTTTTGCCAATCGTCCTTTATCACTCAGCCCTCAATTTTTTACTAACTTGCCTCTTGAACATTTATTTCGCGAAGGGGTTCAAGCATCACATTTCAAGCATCACATTTTAATCGTCACAAACTTGGTAGAACTCTCGATCAATGCTTCGAGTTTGGCTGTGAAAGCTTATTTTCATTAGTCTCCGGACAAGCATGTGAAATAGAACAAGTTGATAAAACCTTTGAATCACTTGATACAACGAGTCACTCACTGACAGGTGAATATGCTTTTGATGATGAAGATAGTGATGAAAACGTCATTAAAATTACTCATGGACATAGCAAGGCTCACCGTCCTGATTTAAAACAAGTCGTACAAGAAATCATTGTTAGCCAAGATGGTGGGATCCCGCTTGCGTGTAAAAACTGGGATGGTAACAGCGCAGACACCGCTATTTTTAAAGCGCGAAGTGAGGCGCTTGTCGACGAGTTTAAAAAAAGCCAAGCCCCTAAATACCTTGTGGCAGACTGTAAACTTTATCATAAAAGTAATGCTGAGTTTTTAACCAAGATTCAATTTCTCACGTTAGTACCTTCAACTATTTCTCTTGAAAAATCCTCTATAAGAACAGCCATGGCAGCCAACCAATGGGTTAATATTGATGATAATTATCAATATGTTGTTGAAGAGGTTGAACATATGGGGATAAAGCAAAGATGGATGATTATTTATTCAAAGGTAGCTAATAGCCGAGCACAAAAAAGCATTGTTCGACAAGTTGAGCGAGCACACACAGGCATCAAAAAAGACCTATTCCATTTACAAGCTCAGCGTTTCGCTTGTCAAACTGATGCGCAACGCGCATTAGATAAATTAGCGAAAAAGATGAAGCACCATCAAATAGCGACTCAGCAATTTATTAAGCATAAAGTCTATGAAGGTAAAGGGCGACCTAAAAAAGATGCGCCAGTAAAAAATATTGAATGGCAAATCACGGCCGAAATTGAAGAAAACGAAAGTGCAATAAAACAGATTGTAGAACAAAAGTCATGCTTTGTATTAGCAACGAATATAGATAAAAAATCGCTTTCCCATGAAGGTTTGCTTAAGCACTACAAAGCACAATCTGAAGTAGAAAAAGGGTTTAGGTTTTTAAAAGACCCCTTGTTTTTTGTTTCATCATTATTTATCAAGAAGCCAAGTAGAATAGATGCTCTGTTGATGGTGATGACACTTTCACTGTTAGTTTATTCAATCGCGCAAAGACGAATGAGAGCGAATATGAAAAAAGAAAAAGCCACGATAGCGAATCAAATCAATAAAGAAATACCTAACCCAACATTACGTTGGGTCTTTCAGTGTTTTGAGGGAATTAATCTACTCCAGCAAGGCGACAAAATAAGCTTGGATGGTTTTGATGAGTTCAGGGAAAAAATAATAAGGCTCATTGGTGGACATGCGTTGCATTTATATAAAATCCAAAAAGTTGCCTAGAGGTCTGATCAATGCCTGTTAAAATATTAGTAAAATCACAAGCAAAAGATATGGGTGAATATTATGGAGTAATTTCTAAACAGGAGCTGAAGGATATAATAACCAAAGAGTTTGGCCCAGAGTATTCGAGAGGGGATAAAGTCGAATTTTTAAACTCAGAGAAGGATGTATGAAATCATATAACACCGTTAGCTATTGCCTTTAAGGCCTGCTTTTTACTGATAATTTAGAACTTAAAGATCATAAGGCAGTAAAAAATATCTCATTTATTCTAAAATTATCAATATCTTGCGTAGCAATAACCGGCGTTGACGCTCTTGTTTAACTATTGCGTTGATAGGTTGGATAACTTAATATATTAATTTCTACTTTATCTAACAACCAAGGTAATAATAAGCACTTATGAAACAACTCTTTGTTAAAACACTGTCGGTCATTTGTAGTCTTTTATTTCTAATTATTAGTATTCTATTGATTTTCGGAATACTCACTAATCGCGACGAGAGCCTAAATCTTTTTTTGTATATCCCATTTGTATTTGTTCCGTATCTGTATGTTGTAGTGCGAGCATGGGAAGAAAATGTTTTAAAAAATCAGCATTTGATCATACGATTTATCATGCTCTGCTCGGTATTATTACTGTTATTTGCTGATGTGCTTGGTTACTTCGTATCACAAAATGTTTATAGTATATCCTCTATTTTCTATGATTATAATGCTTCCTCTACTGCTGAAGTAGCGATGTATGAGCTTGTAGGTTTGTTATTACTTCATTCGTTATTAACTTATTATTCTAAAAAGCGAATAATACCAAATGCATAAAGTTAGTGATCAATTTGTTAGCGTGTATAAATTTTCAGTAACAAGGTGCGTGATTGACTATGACATAGGGCCCGTAGTGGAATGTTACAGGAGTAATTATTGAGTAATAGTTGGCTTATTATTTTTATTGAAAGCAACGTAGCTATTAGATAGTTAGGTCGCCTTAAAATGAACTCTCATTTAATGCAATTGACGCGAAGCCTACGTTAATAGACACTTTACTAAACGTTGTGTCATCGACGACATAATAGGTAGAAAGTAGAAGGCAAAGATAAGTAAAGAGATAAGTAACTTTCAGATTTTATCTCTACTGATTTATCTAGGAGTATGCCAAGCCTATAAAGTCATAGTTAAAGCCGCCCCCTAATCCCACATGCCCTCTAATCAATGGCACGATTTACTTTATTTTCTCTTTTTTTATTTTTTCGCAATGAAGGGTGCCGAGGCTAATCATTAAAGGGATCACTGACCCGACCAAAAAAGCAATTAACAATATAATTGACAAGTTGATGTAATAGATATGAGTAGGCCACCCACTTTGGACTTTTTTGTAAATTAGAGGCCAACCATGGTTAATAACTATTTCAGTAGTGAGAGTGTCCCACGATTGTTCGCTTGATTCTTCTTCATGTGAAAGCATAATGGACGTTACTATTATAAAAATGAATATGAGCTGGATAAAAAAGCTTTTGGATAGGTAAAATGTCTTTGGCATAATGAACATGGTCTTTTTAGATGGCTAAATGTATACCAGTTTAGTATAAAGGCGGCGATTAAAGATTACAACCCATGCTGCAGCCTGACTTAATTGAATGATATAAAAGACTATCACTGTATTTTACGTTGTGTGCGGCGTGCATTTTTACAAGTAAACTTCACTTTTCCTGATTTAAAAATTTGAATTTTGGGCTTACTGCTTCATAGGGAATAGTAAGTGTTATTTGAAGTACCATAGATAATAAAACTATATAACTAATGCTAATAAACTTTAGTCTTTCATCGGTTGAATTTACACTTTATGAAGCGCATAACCCAGTAGTTCAAAATACTGGTTAAGTGCTTCATTTGCTTTATTAATATGCTCAGTGTTTGGGTATATTAAATTACTATTTTGTAAGCCTCCCACCAAAAAGCTATTTTTTATATTTGAATGCTGCTCAATACAGGCTTCAAAACAACGTGCTGCAAGTTCCTCTGGCATGCTCATGTAATTCATGTTTTGTGCTTTATCGTGTTCTATGCATGTTTGTACAAAGTTATTTGCATCAATACCATCTTCATCTAAAAATATATGTTTATAAAAACTGTTCAAAGCATTATTAAGTGGATGCGATAAATTAGGCGTGTTTGAAAGCCACAATTTTGAGGCAAAACCAAAGCGGGGTTTTGCTGCAAATAAATGCTCGCTTATATGATGATCAAACGCATGGAACCATTCGTGAGCAAGTGCACCACCGCCTGCATTTTTTGCAAGAGCAAGTGTTTGAGAGGCTGCGTTATAATGCGCTTGCACACCTTTTTGACCACCATGACCAAACGCAAAATTAAGCTTCCCGCGCAGGCCAATTGCTTTAGGTGGTAAATGCAGTATTTGCGCAAGATCCGCCAGTGCATCGTAAATTAAATTAGCGCTAATATAGCGCTCTTCTTTAGTTACCCATTTACCGACGACCATTGACCTAAAGCCAAAGGTATCTCTTATATCGCTAAAGTCGACTTGGTCGTCAAAGCGATAGTCGGGGCCTTGGCGAGTAAAGCCACGTTTTAGCCTGTTAGGGTAGTTACGCATTGCAAGTTTCATATAGTAACGAATTTAATCTAAGTAACGTGCTTTTACGTGCTCGGGCATGTGTTGGGTTTGTTTTTGTATTAATTCATCAAGCACATTATAAAGTGGTGCAGGATTTAGCTGCTCTATTAAAAACAAACTATGCGCTACAGCTTCAAGTGTGGATAGGCTGTCAGCCCTAGGGGCTTTACGAATAGCATAACGATTTTTAGGTAACTGTTTAAAACTGACCGTTTTGAATTGATTTAGCAATGTGGTGAGCTGCAAAATTTTGTAGGCTTTTTTCCATGTACCATCAACCACGATTAAATGGGTGATGTTTTTTATATTAGATTGCTCAGCGCTATCGTCTAAATTTACAGCGTGTTCGTTAGGGTAGAGCAAAACAGTTGAGCTTACTGGCAGTGATTTAAGAATAGAAAAGTCGTCATTATTTTCGCCTTTGACTATTTGGCAATCAGTTAGACACAAATTGAGTAGTTTAGCGGTATTCTTTGCTATTTTTTCTTCGCTTGGGTGCTGTAGAATAATAACCTTAACTTTGTTGTTTATATTTGTAATTGCGCTGCAAATACAGGTGTTAAGTGCAAAGTTACAATGATTACAAAGTGTGCGTGCCATTTAATAAACTTTTTGTTGCCAGTATGATCCCCACAATTATACATTTATAAGGTAATTAAGTTGGTTTTTTTTACGCATCAATATAAAGTAGTACTATTAAACTGTAATTTACATGGATTGTTTTAAGGGCTTAAAATATGACAGAAATAAATATTGATACATCAGCATTAGAGAGTATGGAATCGTTATTGGGTGAGCAGTTTGCTGATACACTTGATTTTTGCTGCTCGGAGTTTGAGCGTTTAGGCTCTGAAGTTTTAGCAACCATTGGAAAAGACAGAGAAGCGGCGATTCGTCATTCTCATAGCTTAAAATCTAACGCTGCGCAGTTTGGTGCTTCAAGCCTTGCTGAAGTATCTCGCGTTATTGAACAAAATTTAAACCTAGATAACTTAGCTGAAGCCATCGACGCATCTAATAGTTTAATGGCCCAAGTAACAGGCTCTCAAGCTAAGCTAAATGAATGGTTAGCATCTCGTTAATTATTGAAACTGAAACGTGAATTTATTTCAGTATTAAGTAATCAAATACACTGGCATTTTGCGCCTTTACTAGGTTAGTCTAAAGACTCACTAGTCGAGGTAAAAATGTCTGATATTAAAAAGAGTCACAAACTAGAAGGTGTATGTTATGACATTCGTGGGCCGGTTTTAGCGC
The DNA here is from genome assembly GCF_030408075.1 of Pseudoalteromonas sp. APC 3358. Classification (NCBI taxonomy): domain Bacteria; kingdom Pseudomonadati; phylum Pseudomonadota; class Gammaproteobacteria; order Alteromonadales; family Pseudoalteromonadaceae; genus Pseudoalteromonas; species Pseudoalteromonas sp. APC 3358. Next base: position 1,489 of record NZ_JASDCE010000015.1, on the reverse strand, counting down.
AAGCTAAAAAAATGGAAGACGAAGGTCAAAAAGTATTAAAATTGAATATAGGTAATCCGGCTGCTTTTGGTTTTGATATGCCAGAAGATATGCACCGCGATATTATCCGCAACTTATATTCAGCCCAAGGTTACTGTGACTCTAAAGGCCTCTATTCAGCCCGCGTGGCTATTTATCAGCATTACCAACAACGTGGATTACATAATTTAGATGTAGATAACATTTATATTGGTAATGGCGTAAGCGAACTTATTCAGATGATCACCCAAGCGCTATTAAATAATGGCGACGAAGTGCTTATTCCTGCTCCAGATTATCCACTTTGGACTGCTTCGGTCACGTTATCGGGTGGTAATCCCGTGCATTATTTATGTGATGAAGAGCAAGATTGGTTTCCGGACATTGCAGATATAAAAAGTAAAATCACGTCTAAAACTAAAGCTCTGGTATTAATTAATCCTAATAATCCTACTGGTGCGGTTTACAGTGATGATTTGTTAATGCAATTAATTGATATAGCGCGTGAACATAAACTGCTGTTATTGAGCGATGAGATTTACGAAAAGATTTTATACGATGGTATAACGCATACTTCAATCGGCTCACTTTGCGACGATGTGCCTATTATTACTTTTAATGGTTTAGCAAAAACATACCGTGCAGCGGGGCTGAGAATGGGGTGGATGGTTTTGAGCGGTCGTACCTCGGTAATGGATGATTTACGCAAAGGCCTAGAAATACTTTCATCTATGCGTTTGTGCGCAAATGTACCTGCACAGTATGCGATTCAACAGGCTTTGGGCGGCGTGCAATCAATTGATAGTTTAATAGACCCCGGTGGTCGCTTGTATGAGCAGCGTGATATTGCATGGCGCGGATTAAATGATATTGAAGGCATTAGTTGTAAAAAACCTAAAGGCGCACTCTATGCGTTTGCCAAAGTAGATACAGCACTTTTTAACGTCAAAGATGATGAAAAGATGATGTACGATTTACTAAAAGCCGAAAAAATATTACTTGTGCATGGCAGGGCGTTTAATTGGCCAGATCCTGATCATTTTAGGTTGGTATTTTTACCAAGCAAAGATGATTTATCCGATGCGATGTTAAAAATGAAGCGCTTTTTTAAAGACTATCGCCAAGTATAGTTATTAAAAAAATAATAAAAAAACGAGCCAAATTTGGCTCGTTTTTACTTTAGTCATGAATATATTGGCAGGGCGTGTTGATCTTTGTGGATTGAAATTTGTTCAATCTAGGGGCTATTAAATCGCGACGCGAGGTTTGTAACCTAGTGGGCTCGGTAACTGCTCCTGCGTTACCCTACTGGCTTACATCCATGTAAGAATAAGTAAAAACCGTGCAAAGCTTCCGCGTCCTGCTCACGCCCCTTACCTACATCCATGTCATAGGTAAGATCTTAAGAAATTGAGTTGAAGCTCAATTCATGATCAAATGGTTGTTACCACACAAACCACAGAATCAAGAA
>NZ_JASDCE010000014.1:0-125077 GCF_030408075.1 Pseudoalteromonas sp. APC 3358 | reverse complement strand
ACAGCTCAATGAATTCTGAATTTATTTTAATATCTTTCGATATTGAATTGACTGTGCCGAATAATTACCGAAATAACTATTCTGTTGGTCACTCAGTTTTCAATTGAGACTCTAATTTGTTTGCCTCACTACCTAAGTAGGTTGGCTGTTAGAACTCAATCTGTACGAGTGCCCACACAGATGATTGCTTTATATTGTTAAAGAACGTTGCGATTATAAAGTTAAACTTTATCTCGCTAGGGCTGCGCATATTACGCTTTCCTATTTTTTTGTCAACACTTAAATTTAAACTTTCTAAAAAGATTCAAACTAAGTTTTACTTAACACCCTGAGTTGTTCGTGCCTCGCTATGCGTTGGCGTTTCCCGTCTCAGTGGGGTCGCATTATAGGGAGATCCGAAAACAGATCAACCCTTTTTTGAAGAAAACTTGAAATAATGTGCTGTTCGCACATATTTGCATCGAAATGGTTACTTTAAACACTAAAAAGGCCCTGATGGGCCTTTTTAATTAGTTTACTATGAGCTTCCACCCAAGTTTACCTTGCTGTTTAGACTCTTGTTGTAGCTCGCTGGCCATTAATGGATGATCTTTTAACCAGTTACTTTCAAACTTAAGGTCTAACACTTCATTTTTAGCAGTTAACTCAAACATAGGCAGTACATCATCTTGTCTGCGCATTGATAAGATGACTGCTATCCGTAGTAATCTCACTATATATTGCGCCAATAGACTATTTACGCCGAGTGAATTAAAACAGCCTTTTGGAAAATCAGAACGATGCGCATCTGCTACCGCTACTATTAATTTATGCTCTGACTGTGAAAAACCAGGCATATCGGTATTTTCCAAAATATAAGCGGTGTGTTTATGGTACTGCTTATATTCTATTAGTAATCCAATCTCATGAAGCTGCGCTACCGCTTTTAATAGTGGTAACCCATTTAAACGTTCAATTGGCCAATCTTTATCAATACTTACCGCTAACTGCATAGCTAAGCTTGAAACCCGACACGCTTGTTTTTGATCAACGTGATAACGACTCATAAACCCATCAACTGTGCGTTTACGAATGTCGTTATTATGAAACTCCGGAACCATGCTATATAAAACGCCTTCACGCAGTGCTCCACCCGCCAATCCCATTTTTTCTATTTCAAGAGATTCAAATAGTGCGATTAAGATTGCGAGCCCTGATACAAATACCAGTCGACGGTCTTCACTTAATCCAGGAAGGTCTAGCGCTGCAATAGTGCTAAATGCAATTGCTTGCTCTTTTATAGTGTTGAGCTTTTCAAGCGTAAGTAAATCGTCAAGGTTTTGAGCGACCATAATTTCTTGAATTGCTTGCACTGTGCCAGAAGCACCAGATGCAATTTGCCATCCCGCTGTTTTATATTCTGGAGAAATTTCATCAATGACTGTACGAGCTGCTTTTATGGCTGCGTTAAAGTTACTCTTACTTAATTGGCAGTCTTTGAAATAGCGTTCAAGATAGGTAACACACCCCATATTGAGGCTTTTGTAATGTAAGGCATCAAATGCTTTACCAATTACAACTTCGGTACTTGCACCACCAATGTCAATAACAAGCTGTTTGCCAGTACAAGATGAAGTATGAGCAACACCTTTATAAATTGTACGCGCTTCTAATTCTCCGCTAATAACATTAATGTTATGGCCAAGAATCTTTTCTGCATGATTTTTGAATACTTCGGCGTTAGTTGCTAACCGTAAGGTGGCTGTTGCTACTATGGTGATGTTTTTATCTGGGATATCTTGTAGACGCTCAGCAAAAAGGGCAAGGCATTCCCAGCCTCGCTGCATTGCTTCAGTGCTCAATACGTTATCTTTATCAAGCCCTGCGGCTAATCGGACTTTGCGTTTAACACGTCCAATTGTTTGTAGACCGCCAGCAATTGATTTGGCTATAAGCATATGAAAGCTATTTGAGCCCAAATCAATAACTGCGTACACATTTTTTTGCGGTTTAAGTTGCCCCACCGTTCAAAAACCTCTAGTTACTACTACTTATACAAACGGTCGTTTACGACCGTCCTTTTTGGTAACTATTATTTGGGCGACGTCCGCTGTTATTACTACGGTTACGTGGACCTGTTGAATAGTTGCGCTTTCTTTGAATAATAGGCTGAGTTAAATCATCTAGCAATGCTGTTTTATCATAATGTGATAAAGGAATGCTGTGCTCTATATATTCTTCAATTTCATGCAGGTTATATGCATATTGCTCACATGCAAAACTAATTGCGTGGCCTGATGCACCAGCGCGGCCAGTACGACCAATACGGTGAACATAATCTTCACAATCGTCAGGTAAATCAAAGTTAAATACATGACTTACTTCTGGAATATGAAGACCACGCGCTGCAACATCAGTCGCAACTAAAAAGTCTAAGTCGCCTTTGCTAAACTGCGCTAATATAGTTTGGCGTTTTTTCTGGTTAACATCACCAGTAAGCATACCTACACGATGACCGTCTGACTTAAGCCAAGCATATACTGTTTCACAACTGTGCTTGGTATTTGCAAACACGATTGCTTTCTCTGGCCATTCTTCTTCAATTAAAGTTAACAACAGCTTAATTTTATCTTCTTGCGAAGGATGAAATAGCTCTTCTTGAATACGTTTACCCGTTTTAACGTCAGGTTCAATTTGAACATGTTCTGGGTTTGTCATGTGCTCAAAAGCTAATTCTTGTACGCGATACGATAATGTGGCAGAAAATAATAAGTTTAAACGCTTTGATGTATCTGGCATACGATCGAACATATAGCGAATATCTTTGATAAAACCTAAATCGAACATACGATCAGCTTCGTCAAGCACGACTACCTCAATTTCATTAAGGGTGTAACAGCCTTGCTTATACAGATCAATTAGACGACCTGTAGTACCAATTAAAATATCAACGCCTTTTTCTAGTTGTGCACGTTGTTTTTCGTAATCTTCGCCACCATATACTAAACCTAAGTTAAGATTACAGTGCGGCGCTAAAATTTTAGCATCTTTGTGTATCTGAATCGCAAGCTCCCGAGTAGGGGCCATGATCAGGGCTCTTGGATGTTTACTAGGTGCTTTGCTAGATTGTAATAACCGATGGCACGTGGCAGTTAAAAACGCCAACGTTTTGCCTGTACCTGTTTGAGCTTGGCCCGCGATATCGCGTCCATCACAAATAAAAGGTAGGCATTTTGCTTGAATAGGTGTGCAATATTCAAACCCATTCTCGGTTAAACCGGCAACCACTTCCGGTGCGATAGCAAAGTCTGAAAACTTTTTATCGGTTAAATGTGTCTTAGTCATAGCGTTTAAGCATAACGTTTAAACTTGCAATAAGAAACAAGAGTGTTTAAATACGCACTAAATATTTCGCCTAACTAAATCGGAGAGCGCAATGAGCGAGAAAATAATCCAAATTACTGACGATAGCTTTGAAGCTGACGTATTACAATCTGACAAACCAGTACTAGTAGATTTCTGGGCTGAATGGTGTGGACCTTGTAAAATGATCGCCCCTATTCTTCACGAAGTTGCTGATGAATACGACAGCCGTGTGACTGTTGCTAAATTAAACATTGACCAAAATGCTGGCACACCGCCAAAATTTGGTATTCGTGGTATCCCTACTTTACTTCTTTTTAAAGATGGTCAAGTAGCTGCAACGAAAGTAGGTGCTCTTTCAAAAACTCAACTTATTGAGTTTTTAGAAAACAACATCTAACTGTAAGCTAGAACAATAAAAAGGGCTTTTTGCCCTTTTTTAAATTTATTTTGTATAAAGACTGGACGCTTTGCCAGTGAACTGCTAGTTTATAAAGCCAACTAATCCTTAGTTATATTCAACAAACCTCACTCAACGATCAAAGCGATTTTGAGTATGACAACTGTAATAAAGAACCCACCAATATGCATTTACGCGAATTAAAAGACAAGTCCATTAAAGAGCTTGTAGACTTAGCTGAGTCCATGGGGCTCGAAAACGTAGCCCGCTTAAGAAAGCAAGATATCATTTTTGCCATTCTTAAATCCCATGCCAAAGGCGGAGAGAATATCTTCGGCGGCGGTGTATTAGAGATTTTACAAGATGGTTTCGGCTTCTTAAGATCATCAGAAGCCTCTTACTTAGCTGGCCCAGATGACATTTATGTTTCACCTAGCCAAATTCGCCGTTTCAGCATGCGTACTGGCGATTCAATTTCAGGTCTTATTCGTCCACCTAAAGACGGTGAACGTTACTTTGCTTTACTTAAAGTAAATGAAGTTAACTTTGATAAACCTGAAAACTCTCGAACTAAAATTCTTTTTGAAAACCTTACTCCATTACATGCAAACGAACGTTTTCGCATGGAACGTGGTAACGGCAGTAAAGAAGATATTACAGCCCGTGTACTTGATTTAGCATCTCCTATTGGCCGCGGCCAACGTGGTTTGTTAGTAGCTCCGCCAAAAGCGGGTAAAACAATGCTACTTCAAAATATTGCACAATCAATTACGCACAATCATCCTGATGTAACATTAATGGTTTTACTTATTGATGAACGTCCGGAAGAAGTAACAGAGATGCAACGCCTAGTTAAAGGTGAAGTTATTGCATCAACGTTTGATGAACCAGCTTCTCGTCACGTACAAGTTGCCGAAATGGTTATCGAAAAAGCAAAACGCCTAGTTGAACATAAAAAAGATGTTGTTATCTTATTGGATTCAATCACTCGTTTAGCACGTGCTTATAACACCGTTATTCCTTCATCAGGTAAAGTACTTACTGGTGGTGTTGACGCTAACGCATTACATAAACCTAAGCGCTTCTTTGGTGCTGCACGTAACGTTGAGGAAGGTGGTAGCTTAACAATCATAGCTACAGCTCTTATCGATACTGGCTCTAAAATGGATGAAGTTATCTACGAAGAGTTTAAGGGTACTGGTAACATGGAACTTCACCTTAACCGTAAAATTGCGGAAAGACGTGTATTCCCAGCTATCGACTTTAACCGCTCAGGTACTCGTCGTGAAGAATTACTAACAAAACCAGATGAACTTCAAAAGCTTTGGATTTTACGTAAAATTGTTCATGACATGTCAGAAATTGATGCAATGGAATTCTTAATCGATAAACTATCGATGAGCAAAACCAATGATGAATTTTTTGATTCGATGAGACGCCAATAAAAGCGTTTTAATTGAATAAAAAAAGCGCCTTAGGCGCTTTTTTTTGTGTCTGGATTAAATACAGTTTAACTTTCATTATACTTTTTAAGTACACCCTGCAGCGTATCAACGAGCGCTTTAAAATCATTTGCACTGCTTTTTTGGCTTCTGCGTAGAAGTGCTCTGTCTAAATTTTTAGCCGATTGCGCAATTTCATCCAAACCAAACATTTGTGCAGCCCCTAAAATGCGATGGCTATCTTTTTGTAGCGCATCTAAATCTTCGCTTATAAAATGCTGCGTAATCGTTTCACTCTCCAAAGCAAAGCTCTGCTTGAAACTAATCACAAGATCGCTCATATCAACTTCATTTTGCTTTGTAATTGGCTGATCTTCTGCATTATGTAGGTGACTAGAAAGCGCTTTATAAAATGACTCTTTGTCTATCGGTTTACCTAAGTAACCAGTAAACCCTAACTCTAAATAACCATCCACTTCATGACTCATAGCATTTGCTGTTAAAGCAAAAATAGGTCGCTCAAAACCACATTGTTTTAATAGCTGAAAAGCAGAACGCCCATCCATCACTGGCATTTGAATATCGAGCAATACCAAATCTGGATATTCTTTTAAGCACTGCTCTACCGCTTGCTCACCATTTTCAACAGCAATAACCTCGAGTCCCATTGAGCGTAAATAACGACTTATTAACCTACGATTATCAGGATGATCCTCCGCAAGTACGACACGACCTGCCAATTGCTTATTTGCCTTAGGAGCACTTTGAGTTTCAATCATGCTTTGAGATTTATTTACTTCTGCGCACGGTAAAAAGAACGAAAACTGACTGCCCTTTTTGTATTCGCTTTGTACGCTGATATAACCACCCATCATCGCAGCTAATTGTTGCGATAAGCTAAGGCCTAACCCTGTACCACCAAAGCGACGGCTAATGCTGTTATCAGCTTGGCTAAAGCATTCAAAAATAAGCTTTAACTGTTTAGAGCTCATACCAATACCGGTATCTTTTACAATAATAACTAGTCCTTGCTCACTCTTATTTAATGCAATAATGATCTGCCCTGAATGAGTAAACTTAATAGCATTTGCACATAAGTTTATAAGAATCTGCTTTACGCGTATTAAATCCAGCTTAGTGTAAAACTCATTACCCACTTGATTGTCTAAAATAAGATGTAGATTTTTTGCTTTTGCTTGGGTGATAAACATTGCGTGCACATCATTTACCAGCTCTACAATATCAAAGCACGAAATATTTAACTCTAATCTATTGGCTTCAATTTTACTTAAATCAAGTACATCATTTATTAAGCTTTTTAAATGGTCACTGTGACGCTGAATTACTCTTAATTCATCTTTAAGTGACTCAGGCTCATATAATTCATTAATTAAAGCATCTGTTTGCCCTAAAATAGCCGTTAGTGGAGTGCGAATTTCGTGACTAATATTAGCCAAAAACTGGCTTTTAACATCGTTGGCTTCTCTCAGCTCTTGTGCAATTGCCTGCAATTCTGCAGTACGTTGCGTAACTTGTTCTGTTAACTGCTGCTTAGCGCGTTTTTCTGCACCACGGCGATAAAGCGCAATACCAGTTACGACAACTAAAAGTAATAGTAAAAAAGAGAATAAAGTAAGCTGAGAACGCTGCGACATTTTTAGCTCTTGCACACGGCGATCTTGTTTAAGTTTTTCTATCTCTTGGTTTAATTGCGTTGCTTTAAATTGATGCTGAAGTACCGCTAGTGCATTTATAATTGCCGTACTTCTGAGCTTTCGCAACTCACTAATATATTTTTGTTGCAAAGCCATTGCGCTTGAATAATCGCCTTTACTGGCTTCAAGAAGTGCTTTGGCCCCCAAGCTCTCTCTAATTATTCGCTCACTACCATATTCATGAGCAAGTAAAATTGCTCTATCTAAATTTATTTGCGCCTCTTCTAAGTTGCCCTTAACAAACTGAATTTTAGCCAGCGCATGTAGCGCATTAAGCTCTAAATTATGGTTATCTATTTTAAGGGCGTAGTACTCACCTAATTTAGCTTGCTCGTACGCTTCATCCACTTTTTTTAATACTAAATTAGTATTTGCTAGGTTTGTATATTGTGTAGATAACTTATTGTAATCATTAGCTGAAATATAATAGCGTAGCGCTAGCTGGTAATAATGCAGTGCTAAGTCAAATTGATTACTCTCCATATGGGCAACACCCATATTGTTATATACCTGCGCAATACCGCTTTTATCATCTAATCGTTGATAAACCTTAAGTACATCTTGATAAAGACCAAACGCACTATCATAGCGTGATAAGCGTATATAAACGCCTGCTATATTAAGTAGTATATCGGTTTTATCTTGCTCACTGCCGTACGCCTCGTAGATAGCTTTTGCTTTTAAATAAAACTCTAGGGTATCGCCTAGCTTATTCATATTAAAATAGGCCAAACCAATATTATTTAATAAGTTTGCCTGCTCTAGTAATTGCTTATTCTTTTCTGCTAATGCTAGGGTACGGGTATATTCAATAATCGCTTTTTGAAATAAGCCTTGATAAAAAAGTACAACACCTTGCATTTTAATTGCACGAAAGTGCTCATCAGGGAAGAAAGTATCCGAAGTATGTTGTTCAAGTAATTTAAAGTAATGTAATGAGTCTTTAAAATTATCAACCGATAACGCAGTATTACCCAATGCCGAATAAACAGCGACACGCTCTTTTTTGGAGGCATTTTTATTAGCAAGTAGCATGTTTGCTAATTGTAATTTAGGCTCCCACTGCACTTCGTTTTTGAATTGCTCAAATAACGAATCATTATTTTGGGCATAGCTAGGAGCTATTAGTACACAGCATATAGTAAATAAGAGGCATTTTAACTTGCCCAGCATAATTTTAATCCTTCAAACCGTTACTTATATCAGTGTAATCTTTATTGAAGATACACCAACTACTAGGGCCTAAACAATGCTTAACCCACTGATTGATGAGATTTTTGAGCTAATACTAACAAAGCAGGTTTGGCAAGTTCATACTTTAGCAGCAGAACTGACAAACCGCAGCGCTATGACCACTCTCGATAAAAGTCCTGAACGTGATTTATTTAAACGTAACTTTTTAATCATGAATGCACTGTACCAACTGCAGGCACAATTACGCCCTCAGAGTTTACTCATTTCAGCTCTGCATATCGAGCTTTTAGAAAAAGGAGATAATAGTTTAGTAACAACAAGCGAAAATTTGCGAGATTATTATTTAGATTGGCATAATTACGATACCAGTGAAGAGCAGATTGATGAGCTTTTAAATAGCTTTTGGCGTCAGTTTAAAACGACATCACCACAACAGGCTTTAAATGAAAATGAATTTAAAGCATTGGCTTTAGAATGGAAGTTACCTGAAAATTTCACTCTTAAAAATGTTCAAAAGCGCTGGAGACAACTTGCATTACAAGTGCACCCAGATAAACCAAATGGCTGTGAAGTTGAGTTTAAAAAAATAAAAATACAATACGAGCAGCTAAAGGTAGCTGCTCGTTAATCTATTAATTTAGAAGTTTAAATTAACGAGTAAGGCGGCGTGCGCGTATTTTACGCCCTTTAATATTGCCTTCGGTTAATTTACGAAGCGCAGGTTTTAATGAGTTACGCTCAACAGCAACAAACGCTACGTTATCAAGTACGTTAATTTTACCCACCTGACGACCTGCAACCCCATCTTTACCCGTTAAAGCACCTAAAATATCACCTGCACGTACTTTTTGTTTTTTACCTGAATCAATCATCAAAGTAACCATTTCAGGGCGGTACGGTGGCTTGTCTAATAAATTAAATGGTGGCATTTGCTCTGGAGTAATATCGCGTTCGTAATGTTCGCCTATTTGAGCAATTTTAAACGCTTCTGCTTCACCGTAAATAGAACATGCAATGCCCTTTTTACCAGCGCGACCTGTACGACCAACACGATGCACATGTGTTTGCGTGTCATGTGCTAAATGGTAGTTAATCACCATATCCATATCGTCAATATCTAAACCACGTGCAGCAACATCGGTTGCAACAAGTATTGAAGCACTTTTATTTGAAAAGTGAATTAACGTACGTTCACGATCGCGCTGTTCTAAATCACCGTGTAGCGAAACAGCACTAAAGCCTTCATCAGCTAAATCGTCACACACTTGTTGTGTTTCTACTTTAGTATTACAAAACACAACACAGCTTTGTGGTGTAAATTTAAGTAATAATAATTTTAGCGTTGGGTAGCGCTGCTTATTATTATCCATTTTGTAGAAGTACTGCTTAATTGTGCTTTTGGCTTGCTCTTCTTCTACTTTAACCATTTCTGGATTTTTAAGTACACGCTTAGCAATTGCTTCAATAGCTCTTGGGAATGTTGCACTAAATAACAATGTTTGACGATTTTGTGGGATACGCTCAATAATTGCATCAAGTGTATCTTGAAAACCCATATCAAGCATTTGATCGGCTTCATCAAGTACCAATGTTTCAACATCATCTAAACGTAAAGTACCTTTACGAATATGGTCATCAACACGCCCAGGTGTGCCAACAATAATATGCGCGCCATGTTCAAGCGAGCCTATTTGTGGACCAATTGATACACCGCCACATAACGTTAATATTTTAATGTTATGGATACCGCGCGCTAATTTACGCATTTCAACCGCAACCTGCTCGGCAAGCTCACGAGTAGGACACAACACTAAAGATTGAATACGAAAGCGTTTTACGTTTAATTTAGCTAACACACCCAAGCTAAACGCAGCAGTTTTACCTGAACCGGTTTTTGCCTGAGCAATGATGTCTTTACCAGCAAGTACAGGCGGTAAACTTTGCGCTTGTACAGGTGTCATATGCGCATAACCAAGTGTTGATAAATTATCAACGAGTCCAGCTGGTAAAGCCAAAGATGAAAAAGCAGTTGAAGTCACAGTAAGTTCCATAGCAATAAAAATAACGTGGGGGAAAGCCCCACTAAATATGCTGCTAATAATAGCAGAATTCGTAATTAGCAACCATTAACAAACACATAATAAAGTACGTTAACAAAAGGTGTTGAAAATGATAGTAGTTTGCATTAAGATCGCGATTGTTTTTTACATATCACTGCTGGAAGCAAACAATGAAACTGAATTCTCTTTACATAGCACTATTAGCAAGCATTACAACAAACACATACGCAAACACTACTGACCTTGAGCGTATAGAAGTAAAAGGTAGCTACTTTAACGATTACAAAGTAGATAACGCTAATGGCGCAATGAGAACATCAGCTTCATTACTTGAAACCGCACAATCTGTAACCGTAATAACCGACACTATTATTAGTGAGCAACTTGCCACTACCCTTGGCGAAGTACTAACAAATGACGCAAGCTTAACTGCAGGCTCACAACAACGTAATCGTGAGGTATTTAACTTACGTGGGTTTGAGCTAAGCTCATCGACAGGTTATTTACGCGACGGTCATCAGCATTGGTCGCACTACCAACAACCAATCGAAATTTTACAACAAGTTGAAGTAATTAAAGGCCCATCGAGCATTTTATATGGTCAATCAGGTCCGGGGGGCTTGGTGAACATGGTTACTAAAAAGCCTACAGCACAAACATTATTTAATGCCAGTGCCGATGTAGACCAACATGGCTCAACGCGCTTTATGGTTGATGCTGCTGGTGCCTTGACTGAATCTGAAGATTTACGTGCTCGTGGTATTTTAGTTAAACAAGATGTTGATTACTGGCGTGAATACCAAAACGGTGAAAACCGCGAGCGTGACCGTTTTTTAGGTGCTTTAGTTGTAGATTACGATATTAGCGACAACGCATTAGTACGTGTGCATTACGACCGCACAGACGACGAAGCAGGTTTAGATACTGGTGCATGGATAGACGACAATGCCAATGTAATTGGTGATGATAAAACAATCCGTGATATGTCTTGGGCGTTTACCGATATAACCGTAGAAAACCTAGGTGTAGACCTAGAAGTATTTTTAACCGATAACTGGCAAGTAAAGCTTGGCTATAACGAACAAACATTTGAACGCCAACGCTTTGAGTCAGCACCGCGTATGCCAGGTGGCTTTGCTGAAGGCGATAGTTATGAATCTCGCCCTTATGATCGCTTTGACGATTGGCAATTTAAAACTGCATTTATTGATTTTATTGGTGAATTTAAAACAGGTAGCTTACAGCACCAATTTTTAATTGGCGCAAACTCGCTTGATTATTACTACGGACAGCGCCGTACCTCTGCCGACTATTTTGATTTTTCTGCAGGACAAGCAGAACCATCTCGTCCATCAGTAAGCTATAAAACAGATGATACAGTAAGCGAAACTGAATACGACTACTACGGAATTTACGTTCAAGACTTAATTTCGTTCTCGCCTGAGTGGCAACTATCATTGGGTGGTCGTTACGACAAACAAAATAGCACAGGAAATGATAACGAGTCATTTGTACCAAAAGTAGGTGTGCTTTATCACCCAAATGCTTCTGCAACTATATACGCTAGTTACTCAGAAGGTTTTGAGCCTCAAGGTAGTGAAACACTGATTGATGAAACAGATGTAAATAACGGCATGAAATTAGATGCTGTTACATCTAAGCAAAGAGAGATTGGTATTAAATGGCAGTTATTTGATGACCGCCTAATGCTTACCAGTGCTATTTTTGATATTAGCAAAGAAGGTACTCTTGTTAGCGAACAACTTGAGACGCCTATTGGCTCATTCACAAGTGAAACAAACCAAGTGGGTGAACAACGCCACAAAGGTGTTGAAGTAAGCGCACAAGGTGCCGCTACTGACCGCTTATTTGTTATGGCATCAACTATGTATCTAGATGCTAACTTTGAACGCGATGAAGTATTGGAAGGTAAACGCCCTACCGACGCACCAAAATGGTCGGCATCACTTTGGACGCGTTATGAATTAAACGACGCCATTGCACTTAATGCTGGTGCTTTTTACGAAGGTGAGCGCTTTGCCGATAGCGCCAATACAATTACTAAAGATGCATATACGCGTGTTGATGTAGGTGCAACTTATAAGTTTAACTTAAGTAATACCGATATTAACTTACGCCTTAACATCGAAAACTTATTTGATAAAAGCTATTTAGGTGGTGGCGGCACAAATAATGTAACTGTTGGCGAGGGCACAAATCTTCGTTTAGCTGCGCAATTTAGCTTTTAAATAAATACCTTAAATAACAGCTTTAAAATATAGCCCGCGTACATTTACGCGGGCTTTTTTATATCTAAATATTCACACCTAACAGCATTAAACCTATTACAAAGCCTATTCATCTCATCTATTTTTTATCATGTTTGTTACATGCTCTAATAGCGCTAATTATTAAAAAGGCCTACCAAAATGAAAAAATTAATTACCGCACTGCTGCTTACTAGCAGTATGGCTGCAAACGCTAACAGCGCCGAATTTACCCAAAAGCAATTACAACAAGTAGACAAAGTGCGCACCTCTGCACTAAATAGTGATTTAAGTTATAAATTACTAGAGTCATTAACAACTGAAGTAGGCCCACGCCTTCCTGGTACCGAAAACGATAAAAAAGCCGTGGCATGGGCTCAAGCCAAATTTAATGAACTGGGCTTTGATAAAGTATGGTTAGAAAAAGCCACATTTCCTGAATGGCGCCGTTATAGCGAAAGCGGAAAAATACTAACACCAAGCGAGCAACCACTGCACTTAACTGCATTAGGTAACAGTATAAGCACGCCAAAAGATGGGATTACAGCGCCGGTTGTATTATTCGAAACACTTGATGAATTAAAAGCCGCACCGGCAAACAGTTTAAAAGGTAAAATTGCGTATATTAATTACCGTATGAACCGCGACATAGACGGGAATGGTTACGGACCTGCTGTAAAAGCACGCGGTACAGGCGCTATAGAAGCATCTAAAAAAGGCGCTGTTGCCTACATGATGCGCTCGGTTAGTACCGGTCATCATCGCTTTGCACACACTGGCGGTAGTTACTACAAAGAAGGTGTTACAAAAATACCTAACGTAACAATTGCTAACCCAGATGCAGATCAAATAGCACGCTTAGTTGCTTTAAATAAAGAAGTGTCGGTAAATATTAATGTGCAAACCGAAAGCCTTGGTGAAGGCACTGGTTATAACGTTATTGGCCAATTTAATGGTACCGAAAACCCTGAGCAATATGTATTAATTGGGGGGCATTTAGATTCTTGGGACTTAGGGACTGGCGCATTAGATGACGGCGCAGGCGTTGCACTAACAATGGCAGCCGCTAAACATATTAGCGATGTAAAACGCCCTAAGCGCAGTATTCGTGTGGTACTTTTTGCAGCTGAAGAGCTAGGTCTTTGGGGTGCAAAAGCTTATTTTGCAGAGCATAAAAACGAGCTAAGCAATATTGTTGCAGCCGCTGAGTCTGATTTTGGCGCCGATGTTGTATATGCTTTTGAATCGAACGTAAGCGCAGAGTCACTTCCTGTAGTTCGCGCTATAGCAAAAGAACTTGCGCCGTTAAATATTGAGCACATTGGTAAAAACCAAGCGAATGGTGGCCCCGATCTAATTCCACTTAAAGCAGCAACGTCAGCGCCTATTTTTGAACTTGCTCAAGATGGAACAGATTACTTTGATTACCACCATACAGCTGACGATACGCTTGATAAAGTGACACCTGCTAAGCTTCGTCAAAATACCGCTGCATATGCTGTATTTGCTCTAATGGCTGCCGATGCAAAAACCACTATCAAGCCTAAAGCTCAAAATAAGTAATAACAGACATACTTACTTACAGTTTGTAGCTTTAACTAACACGCTTCTTGTTTTACCTTTAGGTAATTAAACAAGGAGCGTGCTTTATGTTACTTTTCAACACGAGTGAATCATTTCCACATTTTGCACAAATAACACGCTGCCCTCACTGCCAAAGCGACGCCTACCATTTAGTAAATAAAAGCCGCTATTTACGATTTAGCATTTTACCTATGCTTGCCTTAAAATTAAGCTATAAACGCGAGTGCTATCAATGCGGAAAAAGCGAACCTGTTAAAATACCGCAACTACCGTTAATAGAAAAACTAAGCCTACCTAAATACTTTATTGGCGTATTTTTATTGCTTTGGATTGTTTCGTTTTTTTATCAACAACACCTTGATACCGAGACTCAAAAGCAAAGCTATTTGAATACACCTAAAATATATGACACCTACTTAGTACACGCCGACAAATTTACACACGAACCCTGGACCCTAACCAATTTAAGAATTGCTCAAGTTTTAAGTTTTGATAAGCAGTTTATTACCTTTCAGATAAGCAACTACAGCTATAAACGTAATAATAGTATTACTTTGGCAATGCGTACCAGCCAACTAATTCAAGACAATTACTTCTCCACTAAAACAATCACTCTCCCTCGTGATGAAGTAAAGCGTTTGTATAAAGACGAAGCTATTTATGACGTGCTGCGACCTTATGCCAACAGCCTTTATGGCGGGTTTGTGATGTTTCCTCCCAAACCTAAGCCACTATATAAAGGTTTAAAACTCGATAAAAACAATCAACAAGGCATTAATTATTTTAAAGATAAGTTGTTTTTTGAAGCATTTAATAGCTTTAAGCTAGCTGCTGAAGCGGGTTCTCAATGGGGGCAATTAAATTTAGCGCAAATGTATCGTGATGGTCAGGGAATAGCTCAAAATTATCAACAGGCTATTTATTGGTATAAAAAGGCCATTGAGCAAAAAAATACTAAAGCACAATTTGAATTAGAATCGCTTTGTAAAATAGCTAACTGTGAATGAGTGAATTTAAATATAGCTGGCGCAACAAGTACGCCAGCTATAAACTATTTTTTAAATAACTTTGTATAACTTACATGTATAAGCACAACAACTAAGCCGGCAATAACACCTAGCAAACCATCAAATAATAGAGGCGCTAATACTTCTCCTGTGCCGCCAGCAACAGACTGAGCATAGCTCGTTACATCTATCTGCGTGTGATGCAGTAACTCAACACCATGCACTAAAATCCCCCCACCTACTAAAAACATCGCAATAGTGCCCGCAAATGCTAAAAACTGCATTAATCTAGGCGCTGCTGCGAGTAAGCCTTTACCAAGTAACTCTTTAAATTTATTAGCTGACACTTTAGATTGGTTGAGTAAATAAAGCCCGGCATCATCCAGCTTTACAATACCGGCCACTAAGCCATAAACGCCAATCGTCATTATAATTGCGATAACACAAAGCACTAAAGCTTGGTTAAGTAATGTAGCGCCTGCCACAGTGCCTAAAGTAATAACAATAATTTCGGCAGAAAGAATAAAGTCGGTTCTTATTGCCCCTTTTATTTTTTGTTTTTCGTACTCAACTAAATCTAATTTTTCATCTTCATCTACCACTTCATTGTGATGAGGCAAAAACTTAGCAAATACTTTTTCAGCTCCCTCAAAACACAAAAACAAACCACCCATCATTAAAAGCGGTGTTATTAACCAAGGCAGCCATACGCTTATTAATAAAGCAGCGGGTACGAGTATCGCTTTATTTAAAAATGAGCCCTTTGCCACAGCCCAAACAACCGGTAATTCACGCTCTGCTGCAACACCTGTAACCTGCTGTGCATTGAGCGCTAAGTCATCGCCTAATACACCCGCTGTTTTTTTTGTTGCTACCTTACTCATTGTCGCAATGTCATCAAGTAAAGTGGTTATATCGTCTAATAACGTTAAAAGGTTAGTGCCTGCCATAAAGCTTCCGAGCTCAAAAAATATTGCTATAAACATAACGTAAAGCGCTACTTTCACCAACGGTTAATTTTGCTTTGTTATTCTTACGTTAGATTAAAATTTTGCCCTGTGTTTTAACTAACTTTTAAAGAAGATGGGAGGAAAAAATGAAAGTATATTTAGCATTAATCGCTATTTTACTAAGCTTAACCGCATGTAGTGATTTACAAACCAGTACTGCTTACCAATGCGATGATGAGAGTGTAAAACTCAATATCATTAATAATTCTGAAGCCGAACTTATCTTTAACAATAAAGTGCATGTACTTAATCACGAAAAAAGTGCATCAGGGAATAAATATATAAGTGAAGAGGTACTGTTTTGGGGTAAGGGAAATGAGGCCATGCTAATCATTGCTGGTAAAAAAAGACAGTGCATCAAGGTTTAACACAAAACTAACCAATAAATTACAGCAATGCTACAATAATTAAAGACCCATTATTGTGATGAAGTTATGCGTTCAATTGCGATCAAACATAAAATAATTTTAGCTTTTACAGCCATTGGTTTATTGGTGCTAACAAGTAGTGTGTTTTTTTATTGGTCATTAAACAAAATTAGCGTTAACAATACCCGAACCGAAAAATTAGCGGTTCCTGTACAACAGTTCAGTAAAGATTTAAGGCTATCATTACTGTCTATTACCAAATTTAATGCCTTAGCTTACAGCCAAGCAAACCTTGATTTACTTCAACAAAATAAAAAACAGGCGCAAGCTGAGCAACAACAATTTAGCGATATGCTCAATTCATTAAGCACTCAACTAAATCAACAAATAACAATGCAAAATTTACTCGCCAGTACCAACGAAGGCTTTGAGCAACTGACTAAAGTAAGTGTCGCAATGTTTAGTGCTAAAGAGAGTAAGTTTGTAGCGCAAAATTCCACCATAGAATTATCAGCAACGTTTAACGAGCAACTTTACAATTTAAGTTCTAACTTACTTGATATAGAACTTTTAGAAGTGCCTGCAAAACAGCAGGCGCTACTTAATGCTATGTTTGGAACAGCGACCCGTATAGATGATTTATTGTTTAACTTAAGCAATAATATAAAAAGCATTACTCAAACTACAAGTATCAATGATTTAAATAGCCATCAGCAAGATACCCTATTTCTACTAGATAACATCCAACCTAATTTCACCTATTTAGAGCAACAAGCGCTACCCTTTAATAATGCGTTTAATGCTAAAAATTTAACGACTAAGTTTAATCAATTAAGAGAGTTACTTAACAACAATACAGGAATTTATGCCCAACAAAATAAAGTACTCAAAAGTACTATTGCTGCGGCTCAAAATTTTGAACACTTTCAACAGCAATTTATAACAACAGAAGGTCAGCTTATTGAACTTAATAAATTGGCTGATGAGCGCTTTAATGCCTTACAAACTAATGCAAAGGCTGCCATAAATACTGGGGTTAGTTCTGTAGTAATTATTACGCTTGTTTTAATTATATTGATTATCGCTATCTCTATTTTTACAACTCGCGCAATGCTAAAACCGCTTAAAAAAGTAAACTGCGATTTAGCCCGAATCGCCTCAGGTGATTTATCAAAGCGAAGCCATCCGCGCAGTAAAGATGAATTTGGTACTTTGCTAAATAACATAAATAAACTCAGTGAAGACCTTACCCAGTTAATTGGCGCAATTAGTAGTGACGCCCATGAACTAGACCGCAGCGCTATTAAAACCAGTGAAAAAGGTCAGCAAATGACGGTTGTTGCACAACAGCAGTTGGAGCGAAGCGCGCAGGCAACATCGCTTGCACAAAATATGCTAACCAACTCACAAGCGGTTTATGAACAAGCAGATAAAACATCAAGTGAAATAACCAATGCATCGCAATTTGCCAATGACGTAAACAAGATTGCTAATAAAAATAGTCTAAGTATAGAAACTTTATTACAGCGCCTTGATAAAGCAGTAGGCAGCACTGAGGAACTAGCCCAACACACTCAGCTTATTGAAGCCATTGTTGAAACAATTAGCAGCATTGCCGAGCAGACCAACTTATTGGCACTCAATGCTGCAATTGAAGCAGCGCGAGCGGGTGAAAACGGACGCGGGTTTGCTGTAGTTGCTGATGAGGTTCGATCATTAGCTGCACGTACACAGACCTCGACTAGCGAAATAAACACCATGATCCAAACATTGCAACAGCACACTCAAACAACTCAAGAACACATTACCGATGGCCAACACCAAGCCAAGCAATGTGTTAAAAACAGCACTGAACTAAATAAAGCCGTAGAGCGTATTAAAAGCACATTGTTGTCTGTTAATCAGATGAGTGAGCAGATTGCTCATGCATCACATGAGCAATTGACTAACAGTAACGACATTCAACAAATAATGGCCAAGGTGACAGAGCAAGCAACCTTGAATGCCAAAAACGCGACAACCCTAGCAAGCGAAAGTGAAGACGTAAATCAACTTGCACACTCCTTAACAAGTGCCGTAGAGCGCTTTAAGTTTTAAGTGCAAGTAATGACTTGGCTTGCATGAAATGGGTATAATACTTCAACTCTTTTGCTTAATAGCGGCCCACAATGAAATATAAAGATCTACGTGATTTTATCGATTTGCTTGAAAAAAAAGGCGAACTTAAACGTATCACCCAAGAAATCGACCCGTATCTTGAAATGACCGAAATATCTGATCGCACATTGCGTGCTAAAGGTCCTGCGTTATTATTCGAAAATCCAAAAGGCTACGATATGCCGGTGCTTACCAACTTATTTGGTACACCAAAACGCGTAGCAATGGGCATGGGCCAAACAGACGTTAGCGAGCTGCGCGAAGTAGGTAAACTACTCGCTTTTTTAAAAGAGCCTGATCCACCAAAGGGTATTAAAGAAGCACTAGGCGCTATACCTATTTTTAAGCAAGTGCTTAATATGCCAGCAAAAGAAGTTAAAAAAGCGCCTTGCCAACAAGTAGTTTTAGAAGGTGATGATGTAGACTTAACTAAATTACCTATTCAGCATTGCTGGCCAGGTGATGCAGCGCCATTAATTACTTGGGGCCTTACAGTCACTAAAGGGCCTTATAAAAAGCGCCAAAATTTAGGTATTTATCGCCAGCAATTATTAGGCAAAAATAAAATAATTATGCGTTGGTTGTCGCATCGTGGTGGCGCGCTTGATTTTCAAGAATGGTGTAAAGAAAACCCTGGGCAGCCTTACCCTGTCTCGGTAGCACTAGGTGCCGATCCAGCTACTATATTAGGTGCAGTAACGCCTGTACCCGACACATTAAGCGAATATGCATTTGCTGGTTTATTACGTGGTAGCAGAACCGAAGTTGTAAAATCTATTTCAAATGACCTACAAGTCCCTGCCAGTGCAGAAATAGTACTTGAAGGTTACATTATGCCAGGTGAAATGGCGCCAGAAGGCCCTTATGGTGACCATACCGGTTACTATAATGAAGTAGATGACTTTCCAGTAATGACGGTAACTCACTTAACGCATCGTAAAGATCCTATTTATCACAGCACATTTACTGGCCGTCCGCCTGATGAGCCTGCGATTTTAGGTGTAGCACTTAATGAAGTGTTTGTGCCGATATTACAAAAGCAGTTTCCTGAAATAGTCGACTTTTACCTTCCGCCTGAAGGGTGCTCATACCGTATGGCGATTGTAACAATGAAAAAACAATATCCTGGTCATGCTAAGCGCGTGATGATGGGGGTTTGGTCGTTCTTACGTCAGTTTATGTATACCAAGTTTGTAATTGTGTGCGATGACGATATTAATGCCCGTGATTGGGAAGATGTTATTTGGGCTATAACAACCCGAATGGATCCTGCTCGCGATACAACATTAATAGAAAACACACCTATTGATTATCTCGATTTTGCATCGCCAGTCTCTGGCCTTGGTTCAAAAATGGGAATGGATGCCACCAATAAATGGCCTGGCGAAACCACCCGCGAATGGGGCGAGCCTATTGTTATGGATAAAGACACCAAAGACCGCGTAGATGATATTTGGGAAAGCCTTAATATTCTTTAAGTGTTTATATGTAAGTACATAACAGGCTATAAAATAACCCTGCAGATATGCTAGAATCGAGTCATTCGATTGCGTATCTGCTGTTTAAAGCGCTGCTAAAAGGTAAAAAATGCAAACATTAAAAGCTGAAGTTGTAGCTATCAGCCCACTTACAGAATTTGTTCACAAAGTAATTTTAAAGCCACAACAACCTGTGACCTTTGAAGCTGGCCAATACATGCAACTCGTATTGGGCGAAAAAGACAAACGTGCTTTTTCTATAGCTAGTCGCCCTTCACAGTGCGATGCAATAGAACTGCATATTGGCGCGTCAGGTGCCGATTCGTATGCAATGCAATCGCTGGAACATTTACGAAACGCCCATACCACTGGGCAGTTAGTAGACATTGAAGCTGGCTTGGGTATTTCACAGTTGCGCCTGCAATGTGAGCGCCCTATTATTTTACTTGCCGGTGGCACTGGTTTTTCATACGCAAAATCAATGGCTGATCACTTAGCTGAAATTAAGTGCGACCGTCCTGTATTATTTTACTGGGGTGTAAAAGAAGAGTCAGCTTTATACGCACATACAGAAATGCAAACATGGGCCGATAGCCACAAAAACTTTGAGTTTATCCCTGTGGTAGAAAATCCATCTGCTAATTGGCAAGGTCACACTGGCTATGTACATAAAGCGGTAATGCAAGATATTGTATCACTTGAACCATACGATATTTATATGGCCGGTCGTTTTGACATGATAGGTATTGTCCGTGATGACTTTATTACTCATGGTGCAATTCGTGAAAACATGTACGCAGATGCATTCGCATTTATCAAATAATTGAAATTAACTTTCAGTTATGAATAAAGGCACCTAATCGGTGCTTTTATTTTATATAACAACAAATACTTAATAGTTAAAACCTATCAATCTCATCAACATAAACAATTTCCTAAATCCCTATCTATAAACCATACTTTGTATAGAACATCAGCGGGAGAGACCCAAATGCTAAATACAAAAGTAAAAGATTTTATGCAACGCAAGTTGCCAAATATCACACCAGATACAGAAATGACGACAGCCATAGCAGAACTACAAAAATTTAAACTACTTGGTGCACCAGTATTTGATAAAGATAAATGCCTAGTCGGATTTATATCTGAGCAAGAACTATTAAAACCACTTACGCAAAGCAGTTATTTTTGTGATGGGATGGTTAAAGTATCGCAACTTATGCAAACAAAGGTAGTGACCGTTAGCGGCGATACCAATATTATTGAGCTTGCAGAGCAAATGCAGCCCGGTAAACCAAAAAACTACCCTGTTGTAGAGGGTGTTAAAGTAATCGGCATGATCAGCCGAGCAGATGTACTTAAAGCACTTTACGATAATTACATGAGCTGCCAAACACACTAAATTGCAGATAACAAAATGCCGCTTATAAAGCGGCATTTTTAATGTGTATTAAATAGAGTTAACGTGCGCTAACGATTGCTGAAAGCTCTTTTTTATCGCCATCGCTTAAAAATGCTATTTCTAATGCATTTTTTTGGGCTTTTTCCATATCAGCTTGAGATAAGCCCGCTTTAGGTGCTGCAACGGTATATTCGTACTCAATTTCAATGCCTTCAACCGCAGGGTCATCAGTATTAATACACGCTAAAATACCGTGATCTAAAAACTGTTTAAGTGGGTGCTTAGCTAAATCGTTTACTGTACTGGTTTGAATATTACTTGTTAAGCACGACTCAATACCAATACGGTTATCGCGTAAGTAATCCATTAGTTTTGGATCTTCAATAGCTTTAACGCCATGCCCTATTCGGCTTGCACCTAGCTCATTAATTGCTTGCCAAATACTTGGAGCACCGAGTGCCTCTCCAGCATGAATAGTCGAAGCTAAATAAGCATTTCGTACTTGTTTAAAGTGCTCTACAAACAACTCACCAGGAAAGCCAATTTCGTCACCGGCTAAATCAACAGCGACTAAATCATTTTTAAATGCGAGTAAAGCATCAAGCTCTTTTTGACATGTTTTTACGCCATAAGTACGCGATAAAATACCAATCAAGTTAGCTTTGATATTTGCACCCTTTGTTGCTGATTTAATACCATCAACAACCGCCTCTACAACCCCTTCTGGGTGTAAACCTTGGCTTTGTGCCATGTAGTAAGGGCTAAATCGAAGCTCTACATAATCAAGGCCTTGTGCTTGTGCATCTTCAATGTTTTCAATCGCTATGCGTCTACACGCATCGTAGTCGCCAAGTACAGTGACACCCCAATCTAACTTTTGTAAAAAAGCCATAAGGTTTGGCTCAGGGTCAATAACTTGAACATGAGGAATTAATGCCTCAACGTTATCTGCAGGTAACTCTATATTAAACTGACGACCAAGTTCTAATATGGTTTGCGCACGTACATTACCATCTAAATGACGGTGAATATCTAGCAAAGGTAATTTTCTATTGATCATAATAGCAACCCAGTTTAGTTAAATTTGCGCGCATGATACGCAGATATAGTTATTTTTCAAGTCTATATGGTTTGCGTTAAGTTTAAGCGGTCATATGTCTGCTTTTTGTGCAAAAAATAACGTTACTTATTTATTTGATAAATAATGCCAAAGAGTTTTAAAAAGCGTATTTGCATCAATAGGTTTGGTAATATAACTATTCATTCCAGAGGCTAATGCCTTTTTAACGTCATCATCATGGGCGTTCGCCGATAGCCCTATTATGGGTAAATCAATTAACCCTAAATCACAACGAATTACTTTTGTTGCTTGGAGTCCATCCATTTTTGGCATCTGAATATCCATAAGAACAATGTCGTAGCTATTTTCGGTTAGCTTTTCTATGGCTTCAAAACCATCATTAGCAATGTCGGCAATACACCCTTTTGTTTTTAAAATGGCACTGGCAACATGCTGGTTAAGTGGGTTATCTTCGACTAAAAGTAACTTATAGTTTGCGAATGATAAGGTACTTACATCTATTTCGTCGTATTGCTGTTGAATTTGCTCTGCCTTTGGTAAAGGCGATATAAGCGGCAAACTAAATGTAAATGTAGAACCTTTACCTTCATAACTGACTAAATCAATTGCACCACCCATTAACTCAACCAACTTTCTGCAAATACTTAACCCTAAGCCTGTACCACCATATTGACGTGAGGTTGAGCTATCGGCTTGCGCAAACGGTTTAAACAATTGTTTTTGTGCTTCGCTACTAATACCAATACCCGTATCGTTAATACTAAAGTAAGTCATTTTTTTCGACTGCCAAATTTTCAGAGTGATCTCACCTTCCCCTGTAAATTTAACCGCATTATTGAGCAGATTCAGCAGCACTTGTTTTAAGCGGATTGGATCGGTATTAATGACCAAATTTGATGTTTTATCAAAATCGAGACTTAACTTTATTGATTTAATGTCAGCTTCAAACTGAAGTAAATTAAGCATTTCATCCGCTAAACTCGCTACGTTAATAGGCTCTTGCATTAAGTCTAGCTTGCCTGCTTCCATTTTTGAAAAGTCGAGCACATCGTTTAATACCCGCAGTAAAACACCCAGTGCTCCATCTGCTTGTTCAATGTAACTTCTTGCTTGTTGCCAATCATTCTGTTGCAGCGCTAAATAATGCAGCCCTTTTATACCGTTAATAGGGGTGCGGACTTCGTGACTCATGTTTGCTAAAAACTGTCCTTTAATATGACTCGCTTCATCTGCTTTTTGTTTTTCTTTGCGTAATGTATGCGTTTGCTTAGCCACTTGTTCGCGAATTTGTATGTTTGTACCTGTAACTGAAATCAAAAATGTAATCAGTAACCACACAAACAACATACCTACTATTTGTGCAAGCCAATACATTAACCAAGACGTTCTAACTATTGGTTCATATAACTCGACCTGCCACATGCGTTTGCCAATCAACAATTGATATTCTTTAAACAGCGTTTGCGAATTATCGGTATCGGCAATATAAATTGCCTGCTTTTTCCCTGGTATCGTTGTATCAAAAAAACTGGCTGAAATTGAGTTGTTGTTATCAAATAATAGTGTTTGCGATAAGCGTTTCAGACTGACAATCGCTGCCACAAAACCTTGAAAATCATCTTCGGTAGACGACTCTCCAAAAACAGGATATAAAAAGAGTACACCGTCTTCAGCTGTATTTTGGACTAAATTAATTGGCTCACTTAGTGCAAGTTCATTAAGCTCTTTCGCTTTGCTAAGCGCTGCACCTCTTACTTTACTAGAAGCTAAATCAAACCCTAAAACACCTTCATTATCTTTTAAGGGATATACATATTTTACAGGAAAGTAATTACTACGAGTACCTGCAGGTTGCCAACCTCCATCAAGTGACTTTTCTTTTATGTATAAAGGTTTGCCTGTGGCTGTATTTTCATGTGTTTCAAAATCTGCGAGTTTATTTGCTGGTACATAAGGTATCCATTCAAATGCTAAAATTTCTTGGCTATAGTCCAACTGCTTTGAAGTAAATTGTTTAAACTCTTTAAAGTTCACGTCATTACTACTAGCAAAAAATGTAGCTAACAATCCTAAGTGAGCAGTAATACCATCGAGCTTCTGGCTTATAGCATTTTGCACAGTAAGTATTTTAGCTTCTTGCTTTTGAATGTCTTTTTCTTTTTTAACACTGGCAGCGCCATAAAAACTAACGCTGATTAGTATATAAATTAATAGTGAAGGTAAAATTACCAACATACGGTGGCGTACTTGCGTGTAATTAAAGGCTGCGAGCATGAGTGGAGTAAATATAAGTACACCGATACTGTCGCCAATCCACCATGCTATAAAGTTATCAAAAATAGCATTGGTCGGAATCACATTATTCAATGCTAATAAACTTGTTCCTACACCTGCAGCAATAACACAACATATTGGCCCCGCTACTATTAAGCTTTGAACACTGTGTTTTAAAGAAGATAAATCTAGCGGAGCCTTTATAACATTTACTATAATTTGACGACCAATCCAAGCCTGTAAAACAGAGGCTAAAGTGACGCAAATAGCTTGTAAAAGCACATTAAAATGAAGAATATCTACGGTGTTATCAAGATGAATTAAGTTAGTACAGAAAGCACCAAGAATAAGGCCAATAAATGACTTACGTCCCCAAATTAAAAAGCTCGCTAAAGCAATTCCTGAGGGCGGCCAAGAGGCGACCGCATAGCCATCTACAGAAAGAAGTGAGTTGCTAAAATACCCAGTAAAAAAGTAAGCACAAGCCAAGCTAAGGGTTAATATTAAAAACTTTCTCAATGCTTGTGCTCCTGAACTACAAAAAATGCTAAGTAGTTATAGTGTAGTCATTTATTGATATAAAACGAGCGCCTTTTCTGCTTGTGCACTATTTTTATAACTTAAAACAGCTTGTTCAGAGAACTGTTTTTTATTGTCACTATTCAGTGCTTTATCAAAAATTCTAGCTGCTAAGTCATAATCACCTTTAGCATTAGCAAGGCAAGCCAGCGCAAGTAATAGTGAATTATTTGAATCATCCTTTTTAAGGCGTTCTTGTATGTTTATTTGCAACTTAGGCGCATCGGCTGCTGTTGCTTTACTTAATATATTGGCAAGCTCTAAGTGTTGCTCATTGTGCTTAACCATTTTAATTAAGTCACTTTCAATAGCAGCCAATTGACCTGCTTGCGCCATTTGCATTAAATATGCGGTGTGGGCATGAGCTTGCAGCTTTTTCGGTAGCTGTTTATATTTTTCACTCAGTTTGTCTGCATCTAACGCATTAAAGTAGGCACTAAATAACTGCGTCCACTGTGCATCAGTAAGTGCTTTTTTGCGTAATAAACGCGGCAAAAAATCTTCCAGCGCACTAAAGTGTTGTTGCTGTACTAATACTTCTGCATAAAGTTTTAATTCAAGTGCGGTGGTTTTTTTAGCTTCTGCGCTAATACGCATTTGTGATTCAATCGCGCTACTGTCGCCACTTGCCAACCATAGCTTTGCTACTTTTAATTGATGCTCTGGGCTTATTTCAAATAAACGCTCAAGTGCTTTATCTGTTTGATTATTGGCAAGCGCTGCTTTTGCAAGTAATGCTAAGCGAATATCTTCAAACTTATCTGGTACGCTATTACCCGATAGAGCCTGCTCTACATGCTCATAATCATCATTAATAGCACTCCACAGAGCCTGCTCAATAGCTACTTGTTTGCGCTCTTGGCTACGTGCAAAAAAGCCATGTTTAGTATTATGATAAATCGATAATAAGTAGCGGATTAGCTTATATGTTAAATATAAAACAACAGCGGTAATGACTGCCATTATACAAAACGATACTATCGTGCCTTCTATCGTCGTATTGTTAAATGAAATAAGTACATAACCTTTTTCATCTAGCACAAATGGAGTAACCGCTAGTACAACAACAATAGCTACAATTAAAATAATTAGCCCTATCATTGCGCCCACTCCTTAACCTTTTGTGTACTATTTAAGGTTATTTTTGGATTAAAATTAAGCTGCTCTTTTTCGAGTTTAGACAACGCTTTAAGTACCGTTTTGGTTGCATCATCGTCTTGCTTAAAGTACTCACCAACTAAACGTTTTGCTTCACTTAAGGCGCTAAAGAAAATACTCGCCTGCTTACTCATAAGTGCATCTTGTGCCTGAGTTATATTAAGCTTGATTCGTTGATTAATTAAATGGCGCTCTTGATCTGTAAGTAATGGCTCAATGGAAACACCTTCGTGCTGGCGAATAGTAATAAAGCTATCCACAATTTTATTCCAGCTATTACTCAGGTTTTGCTGCCAATCACTCACGTCATCACTTAAAGCATTTTCATCTATTGCAGCCGCTTCTTCTGGCAAGTTAACCGCATTAAAAACTAAATTATCAACGCTATTAAGTGCACTGTTTAGCTGTAAATAAATAGCCTCTGTTGCTATAGGTTTAAGGCTATCAAGTGTTTGTATGTCTTGCATAATAGCTTGGCGAACTTCAACTGTTCCTGGGTGTTCGCTAAGTAATGCATCTAAGCGCTTTAAAACAGCACTAGTGCCTTGGTAATCTTTTTCAGCCCATAGTTTAAATTCAGCCATACGCTGTAAGCTGGTTACTTCTTGTGGGTTTAAAGACGAGCCTTGTTGCTGCGCTTTTTGCAGGGCTGCTTTTAGCTCTTGCTGATTTTGAGCTGCACTTTCACTTAGGGTTGCGGCTACTTTTTTCTCACTATTAAACAGCGCTTGCTGCAAATTAGATTGCGCCGATTTAAGTGCTTGCAGCTCTTGAACGAGTAACTTATTTTGCTCGCTTAACTCATTAACGGCTAGGTTTTGCGCCTTACCAGCATTTAATTTTTGATAAAACTCGTATCCAACACCAGAGGCCACAATTAACGAAATAAGAAGCGCAAGTGCTGCAACCTTACTTACCTTTTGTTTGTTTTTTTCTGTCGTATTTTTTGTAGCTGCTGGCTCTTGCTTAGCTGATTTAGCTGAGGCCGGGTTAGCTATTGTTGATGTGGCTTTTTCTGCCGTAACTGGCTTTGACTGTTCGCTCATGTTGCTACCTTGCTGATTTATGCAGGTAAACATAGCATTATCGCTAGCCCCTGCTGCAATGTGTATATTAGCCGAACTTACCTGTTGCAACTTTAAATAAGCGGCTATCCGCTCGCTTGCAACATAAAATCGGCACTGTTGTAACCATTGTAGTTGGTGTGCAGTAAGGCTTTTAAATATAGCATCAACTGCTGCATTACTTGTTATGACTATACCGTGTACATTCTGGCTTTTCCAGTGGTCTGTCCAGTTAGGGGTAATACTCTCTGTGGGTTCACGTTTGTACACAACGCAATTATTTAAAAAAGCACCGCGCTCTTTTAGCGTTTTAGCTAACTCAGGGCGGCCACCTTGCCCCTTAACTAACACTATATTACTGCCATCAACCTCGGCGAGTGATTTGAGCGCAAGCAACCCTTCTGAATCATACTGCTTTGGTACTGCTGCGCGCGCACCAAATTGCTCATATATAATGTCGGCTGTTTGTTGTCCAACCGCATAAAACTGCGCTTTGGTATTTATATCGGGTTTTAATTGCGAAAGTGCACTGACTGCATCTTGCGATATAAATATTATTTTATCTGCATTTAACAGCGGACTAAGCTCAGTGCTGGAGGGTGTTAAATGAGTTATTTTTAATACCGGAAATAAAGACGCCTGATAACCCGCTTGCTCTAATTGCTGTGCAAGGGCTGCGCCTTTTCCTTCGGGCCGAGTTATCAGAATATGTGTCATTTATGCGTCTCTATAAACTTCAGCTAATATTTTGTCTGCGCCTTGAGCTAGTAATTTTTTAGCAAGCTCAATACCTAGTTCTTCTGCGTCATTTACATGACCTGTTACTTCGTCACGTAAAATTTCGCTGCCATCAACAGCCCCCACTAAACCACGCAAATGTACCTGCTCGCCATCAACTAATGCATAAGCACCAATAGGAACTTGGCAACCACCTTCTAAATAGCGGTTCATCGAACGCTCTGCGTTTACGCGAATACGTGTTTGGGTATGCTCAAGTGGTGCAAGTAATGCTTTTGTTACTTCATCATCAATACGACATTCAATACCTACAGCGCCTTGTCCATTTGCCGGTAATGACACTTCTGGCTCAATGTAGTCAGCAATACGCTTACTCATTTTTAAACGAATAAGCCCCGCTGCCGCTAAAATAATAGCATCGTATTGGCCATCATCTAATTTACCTAAACGCGTATTTACATTACCGCGCAAATCACGAATATCTAAATCAGGGCGAAGTGCTTTAATTTGGCACTGGCGGCGTAAGCTCGAAGTACCCACAATGGCGCCCTGTGGTAGCTCGTTTAAATTTGCAAAATTGTTTGATACAAACGCATCACGCGGATCTTCACGCTCACAAATAGTATACAGCTCTAATCCGTCTGGGAACTCTACTGGCACGTCCTTCATAGAATGCACGGCAATATCAGCTCGGCCATCTAACATAGCTTGCTCTAGCTCTTTAACAAATAAGCCTTTACCGCCAATTTTAGCCAATGGCGTATCTAAAATTATATCCCCTTGCGTCGACATTGGGACTAATTCTACGCGCACATCTGCATGAAAACGCTCAAGCTCTGCTTTTACAAATTCGGCCTGCCAAAGTGCTAAGGCGCTTTTGCGCGTTGCGATGCGTACTAATTTTGTTTTTTCTGTCATAGGGGTATCCAATTAATTACTGCGTTTAGCTAGTTTTAGTCAGCTAAAATTCTAAACTCTTTTTGGGCAATTAAATTGCCTTGCTCATCAACTACATCAACACGCCAATGGCCTGTTTGTGTGTCCATGATATTTTTTGTTGAGTACGTTCTGTAGCGAGGCGAAGTAACGTTAAGTGTAATTTCAGCCATAGTTTCACCTTCAAACGACCAAACATGCTTAACTTGCTGGCCCTGAAGATTTTTAATCTCACTAAAAAACGATACGCCTTCATCAAACTGACTTAATCTAATATCAGCAGCAAACACATTAGTGGGCTCACGCTTACTTACTTTACGAGTAAGTACCGCACGGCTAATTTTACCCGTGTCTATTTGCGCGCCCAAAGCCACACTTGCCACTTGTGCTGTCGGCGAAAAACCTTCAGTGCCACTCAATGCGCCATCATCACTTTCTAACTCTAAAAGTAAGTCGCTTTGACTGGCTAGCTCAGCTACGTTTTGAGCTTCTGCGGTTTCTTCTTGCACATCATTATCAAGGTTTGAGTTTAACTCTGTATTAATGCTTTCGCTTTGTTCAGTAACACTATCGTTGTTAGCCAATAAAACAGGGGGATTATTTACAAGCTCAGCGTCATCAGATGTATTACTTGAAATGCTTAGTTGAGCCTCATTTTGCTCAGCTGGCAACAGTTCAATCCGAGATTGCATTACCTCTGCAGGCTCATTAGGGGTATTGTTTATTGATGATTCAGACTCAACATCCGTTACTTCAACGTTTGTCTGGTTTTGAGCGTTACTGCTAAAGCTTAAAAATTGCTCCTGCTCATTTGGATGCTCACCTTGCTCTGCACTGGCTGACGTTGTTAAGCCATACACAACTGCTGCAGAGGTCATTAATACCAACATAGCAATACTCACAATACGACGCCAATTCCACTCGTAGCTTACCGTTGGTACACTCTCTTGTAGTTCGCGTTTAACATTTGCTTTAATAACTATTTTTTGACTCATATTGACCTCAGCGGTTCCAAAATTAGCTTAAACGAGCAATTAACCATTGGCGAATAGCTTGCAATTCTTCTGCGCAAACTTGGTGAGCCATTGGGTATTCTTGCCAGCTTACATCCATGTTATGTGCTGTTAATACTTCAAACGCACTTCTTCCCGCACTATGCGGTACAACGTTATCTTGGCTACCATGAGCCATAAATACGTTTAAATCAGTATGCTTTGCTTCATCAGCAAATTTTTGCGGCACACACATATAAGTAGAAAGCGCCATAACACCCCCAAGCTTTTGCTCAAAGCGCGGTGCTAAATGCAGAGACACAACACCACCTTGAGAAAAACCAGCTAAGATAATTTTATTAGCAGGTATGCCATTAGCAATTTCTGTATTAATTAACTCTTCTACCTTTGCAGCCGAATCCCTTACGCCTTGTTCATCGGCACGCTTATCTAATTCTATAGATTTAATATCGTACCAAGAGCGCATTTCCATACCACCATTTATGGTGACCGGCTGCACTGGCGCATGCGGAAAAACAAACCGTATACCAAGCTCACTTGGTAAATTAAGCTGCGGAGCTACTGGCGCAAAACCATCCCCAGAGTCACCTAAACCATGTAACCAAATAACCGTTGCTTTGTGCTCACTTTGGGCTGCATATTCTACAAAATCTAAACTCATAGTGATGATTGCCACTTAACTTCTTGGCCTGCTTGGCGAGTTGAGGCTTCATTTATAAACGCCCAAAATTCAGCGCCAGAACGGTTATCAATCCATAACCCATCACGCATTTCAAAATGATGTCCGTTAAACTTAGTCGCAACCCATACTTGATGAAGAGGTGCTTGCTTGTTAATCACTATTTTACTTTTATCAGGAAAAATAATTTCTAAAATACCTTGTGCCGATTCGTAATCTAAATCAGCTTCGCAATCATCAACCTGCTCTTCAATAGTGAACATAAGAGCTTCGGCTAATTGGTGATATTCGTGTTCAGTCATTGTTATTTCCTTTGCAGGCGAGCCGCCTAATATTGGGTACGTTTTAGCTTTAAAAGTGTGCAGCTAGTGTAACAGGAATAAAATCATCCGCGAATAGCTGCATTTTTTAGATATTCTGTTACTCTGCGATTATAAAGCCAGCAACCGTATTAATCTAATGAAAGCGACACATACCTTACAATTAAAAAAACTATTAATAAGCACTGTACTGTTAAGCGCCTTAGCTGGCTGCGGACAAAGCGGTCCGTTATATTTACCAGAGCAACAAACAGAGCAAAACCAACCTCAAAATACAGCTAAACCAGCCACTACCGCTGAGCAAGCCAAAATATCGCAAAGTCAGGAGCAATAAATGGATTATTTTAACTACAAAAACAACCAATTATTTGCCGAAGACGTCAGTGTGGCAAGCATAGCGCAGCAATACGGTACGCCGTGTTATGTGTACTCGCGAGCTACATTTGAGCGCCATTATTTAGCGTTTGCTAACGCCACTAAGAATCATAAAAGCTTGGTATGTTACGCCGTTAAAGCAAACTCAAATATAGCCGTGCTTAATATATTAGCGCGCTTAGGATCGGGTTTCGATATTGTATCCAAAGGCGAACTGGCACGTGTAATTAAAGCGGGAGGCGATGCCTCTAAAGTGGTTTTTTCGGGCGTGGCTAAAACGTCTGACGAAATAGCTTACGCATTAAAATTGGGGATTAAATGTTTTAACGTTGAATCAGCCTCTGAGCTTGAGCGTATTTCTGAAGTGGCTTGTGAGCTTAACCTAGAAGCGCCTATTTCTATTCGCGTAAACCCCGACATAGATGCAAAAACACATCCGTATATTTCTACTGGTTTAAAAGAAAATAAATTTGGTATTGATATACAAACTGCGCTGAGTGTTTATCAGCAAGCAGCGGCTTTACCTGGTTTAAAAATTATTGGTGTTGATTGCCATATTGGCTCTCAATTAACTGAAGTTAAACCATTTTTAGAAGCCCTTGATAAACTCATGGCGCTTATTGATGAGCTAAAAACTAATGGTATTGAGCTAACTCACTTAGATATTGGTGGCGGTTTAGGCGTGCCATATAACAATGAGCAACCACCACACCCAAGTGAATATGCAGCGCAAGTAACCGAACGCTTAGCTAACTACAAACATCTTGAACTTATTTTTGAACCAGGGCGCGCTATTGCAGCTAACGCAGGTATTTTAGTTACTCAAGTTGAATTTATTAAACAAAACCAAGACAAATTTTTTGCCATTGTAGATGCAGGTATGAACGACATGCTTCGCCCTGCGCTTTATCAAGCATGGCAAAAAATCATTCCGGTATCAGTTCGCGACGACGAAACACCGACTCACAACTTTGATATTGTGGGTCCGGTGTGCGAAACCGGCGACTTTTTAGGAAAAGATCGTGAACTAGCGCTTAAACAAGGCGACTTACTCGCACAGCGAAGTGCTGGTGCGTATGGCTTTACCATGAGTTCAAACTACAACTCGCGCCCGCGTGTTGCAGAAATAATGGTAGATGGTCAGCAGCATCATCTTATTCGTGAACGCGAAACTATTGAAAGCCTTTATCAGGGTGAGAAAGTTTTACCATAAACGTTTTTGTCTACTAGCTGCTCTGTGGCATGATTAGCACAGAGCAAAACCGAATTAGAGCGCTATGTTAGTTAATTTTTCCAAAATGCACGGCTTAGGCAACGACTTTGTTGTGATTGATAACATTACACAAAATGTTTTTTTGTCGCGAGATCAAATCAAAAAACTGGCAGATCGCCATTTTGGCATTGGCTTTGACCAATTGCTAATGGTTGAAGCGCCATACTCTCCTGATCTCGACTTTCATTATCGAATATTTAATGCCGATGGTACCGAAGTAGAACAATGCGGTAACGGCGCACGCTGTTTTGCCCGCTTTGTACGTATGAAGGGCCTTACTAACAAGCATAAAATTACGGTGTCGACCAAGTCGGGCAACTTAACGCTCTACATAGAAAAAGACGGTCAAGTAACGGTTAACATGGGTCATCCAAATTTTGAGCCTAGTAAAATCCCTCTAAAAGCGAGCAAGCGTGAGCTTACTTATATTATTAGAACCGAAGAACACACTGTATTTAGTGGCGCGGTATCTATGGGTAACCCGCATTGCGTGCTAGAGGTTGACGACGTAACCACCGCGCAAGTTGATATATTGGGTCCATTACTTGAAAACCACGAACGTTTTCCGCAAAAAGCGAACATTGGCTTTATGCAAGTTGTGTCGCAAGAACACATTAAATTAAGAGTGTGGGAGCGCGGCGTTAACGAAACCCTAGCCTGTGGTACAGGTGCGTGTGCAGCAATGGTTATTGGTCATATGCAAAATAAGTTATCAACAACCGTTCAAGTAGATTTACCAGGCGGTAGCTTACAAGTACGTTGGAGTGGCGAAGGTCACCCAGTACGCATGACTGGCCCCGCAGAGCATGTGTTCGACGGGCAAGTAGCGCTATGAGCGAGCTAAGTAAAGAACAGGTTATTGATTACTTACATCAACATCCTGATTTTTTGGTTCAACACCCGGAGCTACTCACACAACTTGAGCTGCAACAGCAAGCTCAAGGTGCAACGTCGCTGGTACATATTCAGCAACGCCAATTACGCGAGCACAACACGCTTTTAAAAAACCAAATAGACGCTATGAGCAAGCATGCAACGCAAAACGAGCTTGTATATCGTTTGTTTAGCCAGTGTCATCGCCAACTTTGGAATCATGACGATTTTGACACTCTTGCAAATAATCTACGCAATATAATTTGCTCAAGTGAAGATGTTAACGACTGCAAATTAGTAAAATATAATCCCAAATACGACGAACTTATTGCGCATCGCCTTACCCATTCTGGGCATTATTTAGGGCGTATTAATCAGCAAGAGCGCGAATTATTATTTAGTGAAGATACACAATCTGTCGCTATTTATTTAATTGGCGACACTAAACACCCTATCGCTATTTTGGCGTTTGGTAGCAGTAACGTAAACCACTTTGAGCCCGCTCAAGATAACCTGTTTGTGCTCGACTTTATAAACGCATTACACCTGCGGTTGCAAAAACTAGCATGAGTGACGATGCGCCTAATACTACCCAGTTAAGCGACAGTTGGCGTACACCCATAACGCTATTTAGCGATTATTTAAAGTTTGAAAAGCAATATTCAGCGCACACAGTTAATCAATATGTAAGCCAGCTTGGCTTTGCAGCCCTTTATTTTAGCAAATTATGTGACGACTGGTTTGGCGTGCAAGGCGAGCATATTCGCCGCTACAGCATGGCACTACGCTCAAAACAATTAAGTGGGCGTACTATTAGTTTAAAGCTCAGCTGCATTCGTAGTTTGTATAAGTTTTTAAAAGCAAAAAATATTGCCGAGCAAT
The DNA here is from genome assembly GCF_030408075.1 of Pseudoalteromonas sp. APC 3358. Taxonomy (NCBI): domain Bacteria; kingdom Pseudomonadati; phylum Pseudomonadota; class Gammaproteobacteria; order Alteromonadales; family Pseudoalteromonadaceae; genus Pseudoalteromonas; species Pseudoalteromonas sp. APC 3358. Next base: position 90,406 of record NZ_JASDCE010000014.1, on the reverse strand, counting down.
CGCATTACCATAATCCGGCGGTGGGTATAAAAGGTCCTAAGTTTGCAAAGCCCCTACCTAAAAATCTCGATGTGGATCAAATGGCACGCTTGCTCGAAATACCCGACGACGAGCCTCTCGCAATTAGAGATAAAGCAATGATGGAGCTTATGTATTCATCAGGGCTGCGTATAAGTGAGTTAGTTGGCGCTAACATGCAAGATATTAGTGCTGCCAATGGCGAAATTTTAGTGCGTGGTAAAGGCAATAAAGAGCGATTAATTCCGGTGGGCAAAAAAGCGTTAGATGCATTAAAAAAATGGCTCACAATACGCCCTCAGTTTGCAAAGCCCGATGAAATAGCGGTATTTTTAAGTAGCCAAAAAAATCGTATTTCGATTCGCCAAGTGCGCCTGCGTATGCAAGAGTGGGGAATAAAACAAGGCATTAGCTCGCAGGTTCACCCGCATAAGCTGCGCCACTCGTTTGCGTCACATATTTTAGAATCATCTGGTGATTTACGCGCCGTGCAAGAATTACTAGGGCACAGCAGTTTGTCGGCTACACAAGTATATACACATTTAGATTTTCAGCATTTAGCCAAGGTGTACGACAACACTCACCCTCGCGCAAAAAAACGAACTGATTAGGAAAATAAATATGATCCGATTTAATCGTGCTATTAAGCCATTTTCTGTCATGAGCTTTGATTTAGACGACACGTTATACAGTAACCACCCTATTATAAAAGCAGCCGTTAAAGCCCAACAAAATTATTTAAACGCACTACCTGGCTATCAAGAGCAAGGTCTAAAGTACTGGCAACTATGCCGAGAACTTGCCGTAATACAAAACCCAGATCTCGCGGATGATGTAACTAAATGGCGCAAACACACCCTACGTTTAGCGCTTTCTAAACTTGGCTTTACCGCAGATGAAGTAGAGCGCCATGCAAATGCCGCCTATAACGCCTTTGCCGATGCGCGCAGCAACATAGTCGTAAGCGATGACGTACTTAACTTACTAGATAACCTAGCCAAACACTTTACGCTTGTTGCAATTACTAACGGCAATGTTGAAATTGAACGCTTTAACTTACACGATAAATTTGAACTCGTACTGCAAGCAGGTATGCACGGTAAAGCAAAACCTCACAGCACCCTATTTGATAAAGCAGCCACACATTTAAATGTTGCTAAAAGCGATATTTTACATATTGGCGATAGCCTAGATACCGACGTACAAGGCGCAAATAATGCCGGTTGCCAATCGGTATGGTTAAACGATCAAGGCGCCAATTATGCTTATAAAGGGCTGGCCGATATTGAAATAGCCAATATTCATGCCTTAACGCACTTTATTAAATAACCTATTAAAAATAAGAGGTCACAATGAGCCACTATACCAAGCTAATCACCTTGCTATTAATTGGCTCGCTTAGCCTTAACGCTTATTTATTATGGCCGCAGCCTGCGTTAACTACACCACAAAAAACGCAAAGTGCCCAGCAAAGCATATCGCCTAAACAACAAGATACGTTACTAAATACGGCAAAGCAGCAATTTAAACAACACCAATTTGAAGCCGCACTTAGTAGCTATCGACAACTCAAAAACAGCAATCCAGAAAGTGCAAAAAACCTTTATTCATCGTGGCTGATACAGCTTAAAACATGGCTAAATAGCAATTTATTACTCAGCGAGTCATTTCTCAATGCGCTATTAAATAACAGCCCTTATAACGTAGAATTACTTAACTTACAGGTTGAGTATTTAATAAATAGCGAGCAAACACAAAACGCCATTATTGCTTTATTTGAGCTTAATTCATTACAACCTGCTGATCAGCAAAACAACGTAAATACACGCTTAAATACGCTCACTCAAAACGAATTACACACATTAACTGAGCAACAAAATTGGCAAGCTATTATTGAGCAAACACAAATTTGGCTTGATTATAAAAGCGATAACGCGCAGTTTTTATATCCGCTTGCGTACGCCTACTTTCAGCAAGGCGATTTAATTAGTGCACAAGCAACCCTTGATCGAATGCCAAACCAGCACAATCTAAAAAGCCAAGTGCAAACACTGCAAGCTATGATCAATAAAGCACAATCGCAAGACGACTTTGTTGCTTTAACGCCTTACGGCGCGCATTACTTAATAAACACCGAAATAAATAACAATCTATCGACCGAACTAATGATTGATACAGGCGCAAGCATCACCTCACTACCTACAAGTATAATTGAGCAAATTTCGCCACTGCCTTTGTATTTAGGCGATGTAACGGTAAATACAGCGAATGGTCAAATTATTGTAAAGCGTTATCAAATTGAATCGTTTAAAGTGGGCTCGCAAATTATTTATGGTTTTGAAGTGTTGAGCATTGAAAGCACAGGTGGGCAAGGTTTGCTAGGGATGAACTTTTTATCGCGATTTAAATTCAATATAAATCAGCAAACAGATGAGCTAGAGTTGAGCGCTAAATAATTATAAAATATAAGGACAAAAAATGACGTTAAATGACTACTTAGCAACCCTTGCAGAAAACCCAAAAAGCATTCAATTTACCGATACTATTGCTGTTATTGAGGCAAATTACACGTTTACCGCGTGCGGCTTTAATAACCATGGATTACTTAGCTCTGTAAGTGAGAACAACGGTTCATGTAAAATTTTTGCATTTGCTAAATTAAACGATTTAAGTAAACAAAATACCTTAGATTGCTTTGGTAAGTTTTACCGAGAGGACGTGCTGAAAAACCCTAAAGGGGATGATCACATGAACATTCGCACCTTTATGTTAGCACCAGAGGCAACGCCTTTTTTAGGAATTACCTTTGAAGGCGAGCCACTAAAAGCAAAATAATTAACTCAAATTTTAAAGCGGCTTTTCCATAAAGTAGCGCGTACCTGAGCGTGGGTAATTATTAAGTTGATGCTTAACACTATAACCGCGCTTTTCGTAAAAAGGTTTTGCTTGAAAATCAAGTGTATCAAGCTGAGCAGTTGTTGCACCTAGCTCAATAGCTACTTGTTCAAGTTCCGTTAGCAGTTTATCTGCAAGCCCTTTACCTCGCGCACTATCGCTACACCAAAGCCAACTAATCATCAGCCAATTTCCAAACACACACCCACTAATACCGGCAACAAGCTCGCCTTGCTCATCAGTAAATTTATAGCCTAATGGCACTCTTTGCGCATCAAAATGCTGGGCGTTAAATTCAACCATTTGTGCGCGAAGCGCTGAGTTTAACGCATCGGTATTATCTACTTTTAATTGATACATTTATCGCCCTTAAAAAGCAGATACTAGCAAATTAGCTCAATCAATAAAGATTATTTTTACCGTAAGGTACTTCAAGCATATTGCTACCGGTTTTTTCTGGCTGACCGCACATTTCGTCGTAAGCGCTTGTTTGGCGCAGTACCATTTCGGCATACGCTATTTTGTCAAAACGCTTTTGAACATGCAGTGGGCTTAGCGCTCTTAAAAACTCACCGCTGTCTTCTGTTACATAGTATTCAACGTTATTAATCATTACTGATACTTGATAAAGCGCCATATCTAACGAGTGAACAATGACTTTTTGTAGCGGCTCATGCTTTTTTAACTGTGAAAATTTAATACCCATCTTGGCTACCTTTTTATATTTAACCTGAGTTCTGGTTATTTAACATTATCGATACGCAGCTTTGCTATAATCACGATCAAATTTTTATTAGCCGCTGGCGTCACACGTTATGAGCACAAAAGTCCGACTCGCTAAATATATTGCCCATGCAGGTATTTGTTCTCGTAAACAGGCATCGCGTTTAATTGATGAAGGTGTTGTGACTGTAAATAATCGCCCAGCGAATCATATAGATCACGTTGATGAGCAAGACATTGTAATAGTGAATGAAAAAGAAATTAAAGGTGCTGCCGATTTAGTTTATTTTGCGTACCACAAACCAGTAGGTATTGACTGCAAATTAAATATTGATGACCCAGCCAGCCTTATTCACCATTTGCCCACACTCACCCGCGTTTACCCTATTGGTCGATTAGATAAAGACTCTCGCGGTTTGCTTATTTTGACCAACGATGGGGATTTTTGTAATCAACTAATACATCCTGACTTCCACCAGCCTAAACATTATTTAGTCACCGTAAATAAGCCTTTAGACGATGCTTTTTGTAAAAAAATGGCAGCAGGCGTACCAGTTGATAAACACATAACCTTGCCTTGTGAAGTAAATAAAATAGCCAGCAATCAGTTTAGTATTGTTTTAAAACAAGGGCTAAACAGACAAATACGTAAAATGGCGCATTACTGCGGATATAAAGTAATTGATTTATTTAGAGTGCAATTTAGTGACCTCACCCTTTCAAAACTAAACCTACCTGAAAACCAATATATACAAATTAATAAAAACGATATTTCAAAAATCTAATACCAAGTCACTTAATTACATCTCAAAAAGTTAAAAATAAACTTGCAATTACAGATTACAGGTGTAGTCTTTAATTAAAGATTACATTTGTAGGCAATAGCATGATTGAGTTATCAAAAGCAGAGTTTGACGTGCTCGACGCACTTTGGATTAACTACCCCGCCACCGCGAGCCAAATAATTGAGCGCTTAAGCGACGATAAGCAATGGCACGAAAAAACCATTAAAACCCTACTAGGTCGACTAGTAAAAAAAGGCGCACTTACATTTGAAAAAGAAGGTCGTCAGTATATTTATATGCCGTGTATGGAGCGCGCCGACTACACCTTAAAAGAAAGCCAAAACTTTATTGAGCGCTTTTTTAGTGGGCGTATTGCGCCACTTGTAAGTGGTTTTGCTAAATCGGAGCAGCTTTCTCAGCAAGATATAAACGAGCTTAAAAAAGTTATAGATGACTGGGAAAAAAACCAAAAGTAAGGGATTAACATGGTTATTCAAACTGGTTTTAATTGGTTGATTGAGCAGCAATTACTATTAAGCATTTTGTTTTGTGGATTTATTTTACTCGAGCGATTTGGTTTAAAAGCCCTTGGCTCGCGGTTTGTATATAAATTAGCATGGCTATTACCTGCGGCATTGGTTATTGCTAATTTACCAAATGCGATTAAACCACTGCAAAATAGTAATATTAGCCATTACTTAATCACCCCTAACCAACCCTTTATACATGAAATGGGTATTAGCTGGGCGCTCATGTATGTACTTATTACCGCAGGGTTATTAATAGCTAGCTTTATTACGCATACCCGCTTTGTTAAAAACCTGCAGTTAACTGAGTTAACACAATTTGAAGGCACTCTTACCGCTGATGTTAAAACTTATATCAGCCAACATGTAGCCACGCCAATGGTGGTCGGTATTTTAAACAGCAAGCTGGTGTTACCGAGTAACTACAATACCCAGTTTGATAAAGCCACATTAGCGCTTATTTTAGAGCACGAAAACGTACACATAAAACGCAAAGACAACCTAACAAATGCACTTATATTACTACCTACTATTTTACTTTGGTTTAACCCACTAGCTTGGTTTTGTTACGCAAGCATGCGCCGACTACAAGAGCTGACTTGTGATGAACGGGTACTTAGCAATAAAACCACACAACAACATATTTTATATAGCAAAGCCTTAATAAACTGCGCGGCAAATGCGCCCACAGGACTTATGGCTTATTCACACTACGGAGATAAAAAAACCATGTTACAACGACTTACTAATATAAAACACAACGGGGAGCGTTCAAAGTTTGCTAAAGGTGGCTTATTACTTGTAGCCGCAAGCATGCTAAGTGGCTTAGCAATTGCAAAGCAACCAGAAGCAATGACTAAAGAGGATCACATTTCACCAACAATACGCATTGAACCTGCTTACCCAATACAAGCAGCTCAACAAGGGATCAGCGGCTCTGTTGTATTAAAATACGATATTGCAGCAAACGGTAAAACAAAAAACATTAGTGTTATTCAATCTAAACCTAAAGATGTTTTTGATAAATCAGCGAAAGAGGCGCTAGCAAAATGGAAATATAAAGCATCAGATTCAGGTTTTGAAGATGTACTTGTGCAACTAGATTTTGCGATTAATAGTGAAGTGGCGCCTACCGATTTAATAGAGCGAATTAAAGTATCGCATTAACACCTCGAGTTGTTCAAGACTACAAAGCAAGCGCCCTTTTAGGCTGCTTGCTTTGTGGTTTTACGCTATAAAGTTACAAACTCACCACAATCATGGCAATGGCTGTACCCAAGCCAATAAACCACACTAATGAGCGAATTATATCTAGGTTCATATAGTAAAAAACGCAATACAAAATACGCGACACAATATGCGTAACCGCTAACATTTCGGTCACTGCACCTACAGAGTTAGTGCCCAGTACAACTGCAATAGCGACAGCAAAAACAGCAAGCGATTCAAAACAGTTTTGATGAGCAGCGAGCGCCCGTGCACCAAAGCCGGTTAATTTTTTTTGTTGCGCCCTTGGATGTTTATTGTCGTATCGACCTAATTTTGCCATTGCTATAGCAACCGGCACTTTTGCAAAGTAAGGCATTAATACCGCAAGTAATGCACATACAACTAATGTTGTCATAATTTATCCTTTTGATGTTTCGGATAATTTAGCATAAGCGCAATAAAAAAGCCGCCAGATACGTTTTATGACAAACGCTGGCGGCTAACAATAACATCAGGCTTACTATAGCTAAATATATCCTCAAACCCATGCGACATAATGTCGCAGATGATGAATATTCAACATCATAGTTAATGCATCGCTTTACTTCACAAAGCTTGTTAACTTTACTGCCTTACATTTTAACGATGACGACCATGACCTGGATATTTTTCACTTTTTTAGCCGCCTTCATGCAAGCATGGCGTAATGCCCTGCAAAGTAAATTAAGTAACGATGTGAGTGTGGCTGGCGTAACCCTCTCCCGCTTTATTATTGCAGGCCCTATTGCTGCCGTGTATTTATATGGCCTTTATCAATATCAAGATACCGCCATGCCTACGTTTAATAATGCCTTTTGGGGATTTATTGTAGGCGCAAGTGTTATGCAAATACTTGCCACTGGTTTAATGGTTAAGTTATTTAAAATGAATAATTACGCCGTAGGTGCTGGTCTTGCCAAAAGCGAGGCGTTAGTGGCTGCTATTTTAGGTGTATTATTTTTTGGCTCGGCACTTTCTTTACTCGGCTGGCTTGGTGTGTTTTTTGGCGCTATTGCCGTATTGCTACTCAGCGGCATAACAAGCGTTAAGCACTTTAATGCTAAAACGGCATTACTAGGCCTTGCTTGTGGTACTTGCTTTGCACTTACCTCACTGTGGGTACGTGAAGCGAGCTTAAATTCAGGATTATTATTTCCCCACTCAGCCGCTTGGGTTTTGCTGTTTGTAATTAGCTTACAAACACTAATACTACTGGGCTATTTATTATTAAAAGAGCCAAAAACGCTCAGTAAATTGTGGTACTACAAAGGCACTACAGCCGCTATTAGTGTTTTTAGTTGTGTTGGCTCTATTGGCTGGTTTAGTGCAATGAGCTTACAGCACGTTGCTTACGTTAAAACACTTGGACAGGTTGAAGTATTTTTTACCATGCTAATTGCCGTACTTTGGTTAAAGCAGCCACTTAAAAAACAAGATACTGCAGGCTTAATACTCATAGCCATTGCCGCTGTTTTGGTTATGTTGCCGAATTAATGGCAACATAAAAAAGCGCAGGCTTTTATACCTGCGCTATTCATAATTAAGCGTTTATTCAAATTACCAATTAAGAGCTGATTTTTAGTGTTATCACACCACTAATAATCATTAACACTCCCGCAATACGACCAAATGTAGCGGCATCGTTATAAAACAATATACCCACTAAAAACGTACCCGCAGCGCCAATACCTGTCCACACGGCGTATGAGGTGCCCATTGATATTTGCCTTTGAGCAAGCCACAACATAAAACCACTAGCAACTAAAAATGCCACCGCTATTGCTATGCCTTGCCAGCGAGTACCTGAGTTTTGTGAGATTTTTAAACCTATCGGCCAGCCAATTTCAAGTAAACCGGCAATAACCAAATAAATCCACGCCATTAAACATCTCTCTTTTTCAATATAACTTCATATAAATCTTCGCGGCGATCTTTTAAGTTACGCACTGTACCTTCGCTGTGAAGGATTTTAAGCTTATCCATATCAAGGTCACTAAATAACAGCATTTCTGTATTAGGTGTGGCTTCGTTAAGTGTTGCATCGTGCGGGAACGAAAAGTCCGATGGCGTTAACACAGCCGATTGTGAGTACTGCACATCAAGGCTTTCTACTTGTGGTAAGTTACCTACCGAGCCCGCAATAACCACATAACATTCGTTTTCTATTGCACGCGCTTGTGCACAATGGCGCACGCGTAAGTAGCTATTTTTAGTGTCGGTCCAAAATGGGACGAACAAAATATCTAACCCTTGTTTTGCTAATATGCGTGAAAGCTCAGGAAACTCTACGTCATAACAAATTTGAATACCTACACGCCCAGCATCGGTTTCAAATACAGCAATTTTGTCGCCGCCTTGAATAACCCAATCGTTTTGTTCATGCGGGGTAATATGTATTTTACGTTGCTCGTCTATTTTACCGCTGCGGTGGCATAAATAACTTACGTTATAAATTTTATCGTCTTCGGCAAGCGGCATAGAGCCGGTAATAATATTGGCGTTGTATTCTATTGCCATACGCGACATCGCGTTTTTAAACGTTTCGGTATATTCCGCTAAATAACGAATCGCTTCAGTTTGGTTGCTTTGATTTCCTAAGCCCATTAATGGCGCGTTAAAAAACTCAGGGAATAGGATAAAGTCACTTTTGTAGTCAGATACGGTATCTACAAAGTATTCAACCTGTTTTAGCATTTCTTCAACCGATTCAACACAACGCATTTGCCATTGCACAGCACCTACGCGCACAATTGATTTAGTTGACTCGAGTACCGTGTCGGTTGGTTCATACATAATGTTATTCCACTCAAGCAAAGTGGCGTAACCAACTGACTCTTGATCCTCCGGTAGGTACTTTTTAAGTAAACGCTTTACCTGAAAATCGTTAGATAACTGAAAGCTTAAAATAGGATCGTATAGCTCTCTCTGATCTACTTTTGCAATGTATTCCATTGGCGTCATTTCACTACTGTGATTGTAATAACGTGGAATACGACCACCCGCTAAAATAGCGCGTAGGTTATATTGGCGGCACAGTTCTTTACGGGCATCATAAAGGCGACGACCTAAGCGCATGCCTCTGTGAGTTTCGCTAATGGCAACATCTAAGCCATATAGCGCATCGCCATCGGTATCGCTAAATACACGGTCGTGACCATCTGCAATATCTTCGTATGTATGCGGGTTTGAAAAACGTGTGTAATCAACTTGTACGCTCAGCGCTAAGCCCACCAGCACGCCGTCATCTACAATACCGATTTGCCCTTCAGGAAATTGGTCTATTAATCTAAAAATGGTATGACTTGGCCACGCACCACCTAAGTCGGGATACGCTTGATCCATCAAGGTTTTAATTTGCGGATATTGCTCTCTGGTTAAGTTACAAATTTCAAGATGGGTTTTTTCTGCCGACATACACAACTCCTTTAGGCATAAGAAAATAAAAGCCGAATGCACGCTCGATTAAATCAAGAATACACTCAGCTTTGTATCATGTTTTTTACTTTAGATGTACTACTTTAAACTGCGATAAAAGAGTGTGGTTACTTTCTCTTTTGGTAACCAGCCTGCGTATTCAAGACCAAGTTCTGCCAATGGATCGGCTTTAAGTACTTGCTCTAAGCTTGCATTATTTTGCATTGCTTTTAGCATTACGTCTTTCGCGTTTTGAACTAGCTTACCATACGCTATCAGTCCTGAACGGTCACTTACCTTACCGTGTCCTGGTATTACTTTAGTGTTGTCGTCAATTTGTTTAACTACATCGTCTACTGCAGCTAAAATACCATCAACGCTGCCGCCGCTATCTACATCAACAAACGGTAAGCTGCCAAAATTAAAGTAAATATCGCCCATGTGCACTATGTTATCGTTACTAAAAAAAACAACCGAGTCGCCATCGGTATGTGCATGTTCGTAATGCACTACATGAGCGTGTTCGTTATTAAAATGCAGTTTTAAATCGTGACCAAAACTAATGCGTGGTAAAAAGTCTGACCCTTCTCCGTGCTGCTCTTCTAGACGTTTGTGTACATTATCGTGCGCTATAACGTGCGCACCTGCTTTAGCAAAGTTTTCGTTGCCACCGGTATGATCGCCATGATGATGCGTATTAATAACAAACTCTGCACTGCCTGGTTTTAAGTCGCTAATCGTTTTTTTAATATCATCTGATAACTTGGCAAACTGATCATCAATAATATAAATGCCATCATCACCTACACTCGCTGCAATATTACCGCCTTGCCCAAATAGTACGTATACATGCTCACTTAGCTTTTGTGCTGTTACTGGGCCATTATCTGCTTGCGCTGTAGTGCTTAGTAATAAACCTGTTATTAATGCGGGTAGTATTTTTTTCATTTTTGTTCTCTGTTGTATGAATTAATAAATATAGAACGTTTTTATCACTATTTAAGCTCACTCACTGATCACTTAAACGTTATTTAATAGGACTTATGACTATTTGATGTATAAGTGTTTGCGGCAATAAAGGTGTATGTTTACCCTCTACGTAATCACTAAACCCCGCTCTATAAAATTCAGAAAGAGGGTGCCCCGATTGCCCACCGGGAATAGCTAAAATTGCATGTTCTAAATGCCCAGGTTGAGCAATAAAGCGCTGCGATGCGCCAAAACTACGCCCTTGTACGGCGGGCATGTAGCTATCACCAAACCCCACTGCTGTAGGCATATTTAATAACTTAGCAAGTAACGGCATTTGCTTTGCAAACGGGTGCTCTATCACTAACTCATTGACCTTGCCCCACTGCCAGCTTTGTACATTATTACCAAATTGCTCAGTAAGCTTAGTGATAGTTTGGTTAAATGCACCGTGTAATTGTGCATCCCAGCTTTTAAATTGCGGGTTTATCCACGTATCGGGTTTGTTATTAATAAGCTGCCAAACTGCGGGCTCTAAATCTCGTTTTACGTATTTAAGTGTGCCTTGCTGTTTATTTAATTGGCTTTCAATATTACTAAATAAAATATTAATCACTTCATCGCGGTAGCGCTTAACTAAGGTATACCCTATGGAGGTTGAACACGCACATTGCTGCCAATTTTCGAGCGCTGTTATATATTGCTGATTTTTGGTTTGATCTGTTTTTAATTGCTTTAATAGCAAAGCATGCCAAGGCATCAAAAAGCGAGCTTGGTTATCAAGTTGTAATGCGTAAAAGTCACTCTCAGCAAATGTTTGTTTTTCAAATAATCTATCGCGGATTTGGCTCGAACGTGCGCCAAGTGCATAGCCACCATTGCCAAAGCGGGCGTTATCCTCAGCCGATACCACGCGAGAATTACCAGTCCATAATCTGCCGCTTTGTGGGTTTTTAATAAAGGGGCGTTCTAATTCGGTTTGCTGCCAAAGCGCTGAGTAGTCACCGGCATTTACACCGAGCTCACTTGGCGTTTTACGAGCAGGTATACCGCCCATATTTTTCCACGCTGCGTTACCTTGGCTATCTACCACCATTAGGTTTTGTACCGGTATTCCCACATCACTTGCTACGGCAAGTGCATCATCTACTGTTTTGGCTTGCTCTAACTTTAAGAGTTGCATATTAACGGCGTAAGGCTGATGTGCAGCCCAGCTCAATGCATAAGGTTTTTCGTTAATGTATTTTACAGGTCCGTATTCGCTAAGTATTAATGGGTAGTTTTCAACCTCCCCATCGGGTAATACAATAGGTTCATCTACTTGCCATGTTTTACTATCATCGTTTAATGCAATCCAATCGGCTGTATCTAAATAACCGTTAGTAAATCCCCATGCAACATTGTTGTTAGTGCCAACAACAATTGCCGGCGCTCCGGGCAGCGATACACCGGTTACCTGAGCGGGTTTTCCATTTTGTATATAATTTAGCTGAGCCCTGTACCAAATTACAGGCACTGCCATCGATAAATGCATATCATCCGACACCATACCAGCACCTGTTTTAGTTAGCATTCCCGTAACAGCCCAGTTATTACTGCCGCGCTCTTGGTTGGCTTCAATACTTTTAACTGTATGCTGTGTTTGAGTTGGCAAAGTAGGTATGCCGCCGCTATAAGGCGCTAATTTACTGCCATCAAGTGCGGCTTGGTACTTACTCGGTTGCGTTAAAAAATCAACCATTTGCTTTGTGTACGCTTGCTCAATTTGAATAAGTGCTTGGTCGCGTTCAAATGTGGCGCTTTGCAAATCAAGGTACATGCTAAATATCACAAGTAGGCTGTCTTCACTTTGCCATGGCTTTTGTGCTGCACCTGTTAGTAAATATTCAAAGCTTGAATACCCTACTTGCGCTAAGCCTTCGTTTACACCTTGAGCGTAACTTTTAAGTAATTGCTTATCGGCATCAGGCAGCGTTTGTAAAATAATTTGGCTGCGTTTACGCAATTGATGAAAACGCATCTTTTTATCGAGCCCCAACGCGGCTTCGCCAAATAACTCACTTAGCTCGCCTGCGGCGTTACGCCTTAGTAAATCCATTTGAAAAAATCGGTCTTGCCCATGCGCATAACCTAAACCGTAGGCTGCATCGTTTCGGCTATTTGCATTTATTACTGCTTGCCCTAGTGCATCGCGCGAAATTTTTACAGGATCTACTACCGCGTTACTACGTCCGTTTCCATCAAGGGCAGGTAAACTTAAACTAAGTACCCCATAAACAACGGCGGTACTTGCCAGCCCTAAAATCACAATTAATAATAACAAGCGTTTGATTACTTTAAACATCAACCTTTCCTTTGCACGTTTTGACCAAGCGTTAAGGACATATAATAACCACAGTTTTATTAAATAATAATGTTCTTGCTCGCAAAGGGTGAAATAAACATCAAAATCCACGATAATGTCAGCTCCACACATCGTGCAGAACTAGTTGAGATCAATATGACTGAAAAAACATTTATCAAAGGTAAAGACCGCGACCTAGAATCGTCAATCTCTACCATGCAAAACAAGCTTGAAGCCCTACACATTAATGTTGAAGAAGCGCTTTGGCTTAACCCTGTAGCTAACTGTTATTCGGTTCATATAAAAGACAGTGACTGCGGTGTTATGTTTACCAATGGTAAAGGCGCAACCGACAAAGCCTCTATTGCCTCAGCACTCGGTGAATACTTTGAGCGTTTAAGCTGTAACTACTTTTTTGCAGACTTTTATCTAGGTGAAGAATTTGCCAATGGCGAGTTTACTCATTACCCAACCGAAAAATGGTTTAAAGTTGAAGGCGATGAAGTGCCAGAGGGTATTATGGATGAAAGCTTATGGGATTACTTTGACCCAGAGCGCGAACTAAACGCATCACACCTTTTTGATTTTAACTCTGGCAATATCGATCGTGGTATTTGTACCCTGTCCTACACTCGCCAACGCGATAACCAAGACGTATACATTCCGGTAAACGTTATTGGTAATATTTTTGTATCTAACGGTATGAGCGCAGGTAACACAAAATTTGAAGCTCGCGTACAAGGTTTATCAGAAGTATTTGAACGCGCTATTAAAAACCGCATCATCGCCGAAGGCATTTGTTTACCAATCGTACCTGAAGACGTTGTTAAGCAATATCCTAAAATTCACGAAGCGTGTGAAGAGCTTCGCAGCCATGGCTTTCATTTGCGCATTGCCGATGCATCACTTGGGGGGATTTACCCAGTAATGAGCGTAACGCTTATTAACCCAACTGATGGTTCTGTATTTGCTTCTTTTGGTGCTCACCCATCATTTGAAGTTGCGCTTGAACGTACCGTTACCGAGTTACTACAAGGTCGTCGTCTTGATCAACTAGATGTATTCCAACCTGCAACATTTGATAACGATGAAGTAGCAACACCAGAGAACATTGAACTGCACTTTATTGATTCAAGCGGTTTGATTTCGCATGATTTCTTCCGTGCAAAACCTGACTTTGAATTTGTACACTGGGACTTTAGCGGCACAACAGAGCAAGAATATAACTTCTGTACTGATCTAATTCACAGCATGGATCATGATATCTACATCATGGATTACACGCACCTAAACGTATACGCATGTCGTATTTTAGTACCGGGCATGTCAGACATTTACCCTGTTGATGAGCTTATTTGGCGCAACAACAACGAAGGCGCTAAATTCCGCGAAGCATTCCTATCGCTTGATCAGTACGATGCAGAGCAATGGATGGAAATTTACGACAGCCTAGAAGAAGCCGGTCATAGCGATATTATCCGCGCCGCAGAATTTATTGGCTTAGCAACTGATGCCGACACACCATGGCACACACTGCGTATAGGTGAACTTAAAGCGCACCTATGTTTAGCCGCAGGCAGCGAAGAAGCCATTGATTGGGTTGATTGGATACTTCATACAGGCCAAGTAAACGAAGATGCAATGCGCCACTTCCGCTGTTTAAAAGCGATTCTTGAAATTAAATACGATGACGAGCGCGAATACGCTGATTATCAAGATGCATTAGGCCTAATGTTTGGTGCTAATAATGTAGCGCTGGCTATAGAAATTGCCGAAGGTAAAAAGCAATTTAACGGTTTAACTTTTCCAGGTTTATCGCTTGAAGGCTTTAAAAAGCATGCGGCACTACTTGATGGTTACCGCAAGCTACACGTAGCAAAGCAAAATCATTGGGCACGTGAAGTTAGCGATTCGTAACTCGCTAAACTACTAATTATAAAAAATAAACGGCGCATTTGTTAATGCGCCGTTTTCATTTATGTCATAAATTAGCTATAGTTAATTTGCCTAAATTAACGCCACGATGTAGCTAATGCCACCGTCTAGTAATAACAAAAAAACGAATGTTCATAACTTTAAGCTGACCTTTTGGTTATCGCTTACGCTAACTGTACTAGTTGGTGTTGTTCTTGATCGTATTAACTATAATCGTGTAAAAGATGCTCACCGCCTACAAATTCTTTCAGAAGTAAGTACTTATAGAGCTCAACTCGAATCAACCTTAGTTTCTAATATTCAACTAGTACGGGGTTTAGGTGTTGCCGTTGCCGCAGAACCGGGTTTAGAACAAGAACGCTTTGAACAAATCGCAGCTCCTCTTTTTGATACATCAAATGAACTTCGTAATATTGGTGGCGCTCCCAATATGGTCATTCAAATGACCTATCCTTTAAAAGGGAACGAAAAAGCAATTGGCCTTAATTTTTTAGATAATAAAAATCAGCGTACTGATGCACTTAGAGCTCGCGATACCAACACAATTATTATGGCAGGACCGCTAACATTAGTTCAAGGGGGGGAAGCATTAATCGCCAGGGTTCCGGTGTATACCCCTCCCAATAATGAGTTTTGGGGGTTGTTGTCGGTTGTACTCGATATTGACAAGGTTTATATCAATTCTGGCGTTTATGAATTAGAAAAACAGTACAACGTTGCCATTCAAGGGCGTAATGGTTTAGGTAAAAAAGGCGAGTTTTTTTTCGGCAATCAAAATATTATTCAGCAAGATCCTCTTGAGTTCACTCTAAATTTTCAAGGCGGCAGCTGGCAGTTATATGTAGCGCCAAAAATCGGTTGGAGCCCTCCTATTTCATCAATATGGCCACTTCGGTTATCGATTATTATTATTTGCGGGTTATTAATCTGGGCCTTTTTATTCTTTTTGAAAATGCTTAATCGTCAGCAACAAAACGAAAAAATGCTTGAAGCAATGAGTGATCTAGCTCAAATAGGCGCATGGTCATTTAACTTAGAAACTAAACAAGTGTATTGGTCTGATATGACCAAAAAACTATTTAAATACCCATTAAATAACCAACCAGAATGGCCTAAAGATTTAAACTACTTTAAAAAAGGCACTAGCCGAGAAACAATTAAACCTTTAATTGAACGAGCCATAAAATATGGTGAAAGCTACGAAGTTGAATTAGAAGTAATGGATGCAGAAGGTGAATCTGTTTGGGTACTCGTACATGGTGAAGCAGAACGAAAGAATGGACGATGCACACGTATTTTTGGCTCACTACAGAATATTGATACCCGTAAAAAAATTGAATTAGAAAATAATAAAACCGCATTACATAACGAAATTTTAGCTTCTCTTACCGTTAATAAATTAATATTAAATGGGCAACTTAGCCAATCGAAAGATATTATCACTGAAGCAATCTGCCAAGCATTCGATATTAAACGTGCCAGTATTTGGTTTTTTAATGAAGACAAGTCTCAACTAAGCCCCTTTGCCATACATAGCAAACATTCGTCTAGTGACAAAATTGACTCTATTTGGCTAAGAAAAAACAACCCCGGCTTTTTTAATGCAATAGATCATCAAGCAGTATTTAATGCACCCGATACACTAGAACACCCAATACTCGCACCAATT
This sequence comes from Pseudoalteromonas sp. APC 3358, assembly GCF_030408075.1. Classification (NCBI taxonomy): domain Bacteria; kingdom Pseudomonadati; phylum Pseudomonadota; class Gammaproteobacteria; order Alteromonadales; family Pseudoalteromonadaceae; genus Pseudoalteromonas; species Pseudoalteromonas sp. APC 3358. The sequence goes on along the minus strand of NZ_JASDCE010000014.1, from coordinate 73,879 downwards.
AAAGAGCAGTATTTAATGCCACTCGAGATTAAATCAATGCTGTGCGTAATTATTCCTGCGGGAAGTGGTGCTATAGGCGTTGTTTGCGCCGAGCAATGTCAATCCAAGCGCCACTGGTCTAAAAACGAAGAAAGCTTTTTAATTGCCGTTGCAGCGTTAATAGGCAGCTTGCACTCGAGCCAGCAACGAATTGAAACTGAACAAAAGCTGGTTGCCGCCAAAGAAACTGCAGAACAAGCTGTTGAAGCTAAAAGTGAATTTTTAGCGAGTATGAGCCACGAAATTCGCACCCCAATGAATGGTGTTTTAGGCATGCTTAATATAATTAAGCAAACGCAACTAGACCTGCAGCAAAAGCATCATATCGAACTTGCTCAGTCATCAGCTCAATCTTTACTTAATATAATTAACGACATATTAGACTTTTCTAAAATTGAAGCAGGTAAGCTCGATATTGAAAACGTGCAATTTAACCTACCTCGGTTATTAGGAGAAGTGGTTGAATCGTTTGCTTTAAAAGTAGAGCAAAACAATACAAAACTTATTTTAGATGCCACTCAAATTACAGTTAGCGAAATAATTAGTGATCCGAACCGCTTACGCCAAATTTTGAATAACTTAATTGGCAACGCCGTTAAATTTACTATTGATGGTGAAGTAGTTATTACCGCCAAAGTGGATGAAACAACGGATGGCTCGTTTCTACAATGTTCGATTATTGATACTGGTATTGGTATTGACCCTAAAAAACAAGCGTCGTTATTTGATTCGTTTACACAAGCAGATACCTCAACTACACGCCAGTTTGGGGGCACAGGGCTTGGCCTTGCCATAGTAAAACAACTGTGTGAGCTGATGAACGGTGAAGTAAGTGTAAACAGCATGCAAGGTGAAGGAAGTACATTTTCTTTCACAATACAAATACAGCCTCGCTTAAGTAAAGAACAAGATTTACCGAGTCATTTAATTAAAAACAAACATATTTTAATTATTGATGAGTGCTCGTTAAATGCAAATACAGCCAGCAAACAACTCACGGTATGGGGTGCAAAGGTTAATTGCAAACATGACTATCTTGAGGTTGATGATTATTTAAATAATGTAACCACCCACCCTGAAGCTATTTTAGTTGATTACTACTTTTTTGAAAAAGCGCCGCAAACGCATATAACTGCGCTTAAAAACTTTATAAATATGCATAGTTGCAAGTTAGTTCTTATGGCGCCAATGAGTTATTCACCTGAAGAGTCTAAAGTAGGTATGGAAGTCGACTGTATGATTTTCAAACCACTCACACCTTCTGATTTGTTTGACTCACTCACTAACGATAAATACATTGAACAACAGCAGCAACAAGCACAACTACAAAATAAACTAACTAAAGCACCAGTACTCGATTCATCAGAACCACAACTACTGCTCGTTGAAGACAATAAAATAAACCAAGTAGTTGCCTCGGCGCTATTAAAGCAAGCAGGTGTGACTTTTGATATTGCTGAAAATGGGCTTGAGGCAATTGTAAAACTCAATGCAAAACAAGGTAAGCCATATAAGCTAGTTTTAATGGATTGCCAAATGCCTGAAATGGATGGCTACCAAGCCACTAAAGCCATTAGAGAAGGCGATGCAGGTAAGGGTAATGAAAATATTACTATTATTGCACTTACAGCCAATGCCATGCAGGGCGATAAAGAAAAATGCCTAGCAGCAGGCATGAACGACTATTTAAGTAAGCCGCTCGATTTAGCCGCCCTAAAACCTAAACTCCAGCAATGGCTTGGTATCCAATAAAGGTGTAAGCTAATAAAATACGCTTACTAATTTGAGATTATTTATGCAGTTATCAGCAAATCAACAACGTATTCTTGGTTGCTTACTAGAAAAACAAAGCACAACGCCAGAACATTATCCGCTATCGTTAAACGCTCTAGTGAACGCATGTAATCAAAAGTCTAATCGCGATCCTGTGTTAAATCTTACAGATAGTGACGTGCAAAACGCACTTGATGAACTAATAGACATGCGTTTGGTAACTATAGATGAAGGGCTTTCTGGTCGCGTAAATAAATACGACCACCGCTTTTGCAACACTGAGTTTAGTAATCTGCAATTTTCTGCTCAGCAACGTGCCATTGTTTGTTTATTACTTTTACGTGGTGCCCAAACCCCAGGTGAATTAAGAACTCGCAGTGCTAGGCTTGCTGATTTTAATAACGTAAATGAAGTAGAAACAGCGCTCAATAAACTGATTGAAAGCGATTACGCCCGTAAATTAGAACGAGAAGCAGGTAAACGCGACAGCCGATACATTCATTTATTTGGCGAACAACAAAATAATCCCGCCGATGCCTTTGTTGCTCTACCAAGCGAAGTAATTAAAGATAAAGAATTAAGTGATTTACTAGCAGAAGTAGAAGAATTAAAAGTAGAGCTTCGCAAAATAAAAGCTCATTTAAAACTTTAATTAATTAAGACTAAATCACATAATAAGTTTATTGCGTATCACATATTAAATTTTATAAGGAGCTGGCAATGCGCGCCGAAATTATGGCTGAAATGAAGGTTCAGCCAACTATTGATGTAAATGCTGAGATAACTCGCCGGGTTGCTTTTATTAAAGCACGTTTAGTAGCAGCTCACTCACGATCACTAATATTGGGTATTAGTGGTGGTGTTGACTCATCAACTTGCGGCCGCTTATGTCAACTTGCCGTAAACGAGCTAAATAAAGAACACGATACTGACAAATACCAATTTATTGCTGTGCGCTTACCTTATGGCGTACAAGCCGATGAAGACGAAGCGCAAATGGCGGTTGATTTTATCCAGCCAAGTAAACGTATGACCGTAAACGTACAACCTGCGGCTGATGCATTGCATGAGCAAGCGATAGCTGCTGTAGTTGGCTGTGGTGAAGCACTGCCTGAGCAAGCTCAGATAGATTTTATTAAAGGTAATGTTAAAGCACGCCAACGTATGGTTGCTCAGTACGAAATTGCTGGCTTTTGCCAAGGCTTAGTAGTGGGTACCGATCATAGTGCTGAAAACATTACTGGTTTTTATACTAAATTTGGTGACGGCGCGTGCGATTTAGCTCCGCTATTTGGTTTATCAAAACGCCAAGTGCGTGCACTTGCTACTGCACTCGGTGCCCCAGCTTTATTAGTAGATAAAGCACCTACAGCTGATTTAGAAAGCGACCGCCCAGGGCTTACAGATGAAGAAGCACTTGGTTTGAGCTATGAGCAAATTGATGACTTTTTAGAAGGTAAATCTGTTTCTAAAGACGTTGAACAAAAGCTTGTAAGTATTTACATGCGTACACAACATAAGCGCCAACCAATTCCGACAATTTACGATTAATGTTTTAGTAAATAAAATAAAGCAATTAACGCCTTTGAGGATTAATTGCTTTTTTGATCGACAGATTAAGAAACTGCGTATATTTTAGTAAATTAACGCTTTAAATTTTATAATACCAATTGCGTTAAATTAGTGATCTATTATAGCCCTAAGAAAATAGCGATAGATCGATCATGTTTTAACAATATTGGTATAAGTTACCCGCCAAAGAGAACACTGCCTTATATGACATCGCCCATCTTAATTACCGGCGCAGGCCAACGTATTGGTTTAGCGCTCGCTCAGCATTATATAGCCCAAGGGCAGGCTGTTATTATTACGTATCGTACTCGCCACAACGCTGTTGATAAATTAGAGCAACTAGGCGCTGTATGTATTTATGCCGATTTTAGTACCGATGACGGTATAAGTGCATTTATAAATACGCTTAAAGAGCATACAACATCGCTGCGCGCTATTGTTCACAATGCATCAAGCTGGGACTGCGAAGCTAACAATCCTGACTTTGCAGTACTGTTCGATAATATGATGCGTATACACGCCAAAACACCGTATTTAATTAATTTAATGTGCGCTGAGCTGCTTATAAACTATCAGCAAAGTGAAAAAGTACCTGCTGATATAATTCACCTTACTGATTATGTAGTTGAAACAGGCAGCCCTAAACACTTAGCTTATGCAGCAAGTAAAGCAGCTCTCGATAACTTAACTAAATCGTTTAGCGCTAAATATGCGCCAAACATAAAAGTGAACTCGGTTGCTCCATCACTCATTATTTTTAATGAACATGACGATGAGCAATATCGAGCTAAGACCCTTAAAAAATCATTAATGGGCATTGAACCCGGATGCCAAGAAATTATCAATAGCATTGATTTACTATTACAAAGCCACTACATCACAGGGCGCTCTTTGCCTGTTGATGGCGGCCGTCATTTAAAGTAAATATAAATAAACTGAGATATTTATGCACAATGAATTAAAAGAAAGTTACGAAAAAATCATCACCGCAGTAGGCGAAGATGCTAACCGCGAAGGCTTACTTGATACGCCAAAACGTGCTGCAAAAGCAATGGAATATTTAACGCAAGGATATCGTCAAACGCTTGATGAAATAACTAATAAAGCGGTATTTACATCTGACGCTGACGACATGGTGTTAGTGCAAGACATAGAGCTTTACTCTATGTGTGAGCATCATTTACTACCTTTTATTGGCCGTTGCCATATTGCTTATATTCCAAACGGTAAAGTATTGGGCTTGTCTAAATTTGCACGTATTGTTGATATGTTTTCACGCCGTTTTCAAATTCAAGAACAGCTAACGCATCAAATCGCTAAAGCAGTTGAAGAAGTTACTGGCGCTAAAGGTGTGGGCGTTATTGTTGAAGCAAAACACATGTGTATGATGATGCGTGGTGTAGAAAAGCAAAATTCAAGCATGCGTACATCAGTAATGTTAGGTAACTTTAGAAGCGACCCTAAAACACGCAACGAATTTTTGCAGCTTATAAAAGGTTAACCCTATGGCTAATGCAATTATTAACGTTACTAATTTGCGCCTCCGTACGTTTATTGGCTTTAACCCCGATGAGCGTGAAAAAAAGCAAGATGTAGTGATCAACCTAGAGATTCACTACCCTGCTGATGACGCGTGTAAAACGGATGAAGTTGACCAAGCACTTAATTATAAAGTGATCACCAAAGAAGTAATTAGCTTAGTAGAGCAAGGCCACTTTTTACTGCTCGAAAAATTAGTGGCTGAAATTCTTGCGGTTTGTCACTCACACCCAAGTGTTCATTACGCTAAAGCACGTGTTGATAAACCGCATGCACTGCGTTTTGCCGACTCGGTGTCGTTAACGCTTGATTGGACTAAATAAGGTCTTAAAAAACTTATTTAAAAAAGCTTTTCGAATCCTACGGCAAGGGCGATAACCGCTAAATAGCGCGCGCCTTTGCCTAGTGTTACTAGTAATAAAAACATACTAAAGCGTACTTTAAATATCCCCCCAATTACAGTTAGCGGATCGCCTACTACTGGCAACCAAGCAAACAACAAACTATACACACCGTATTTATTAAATTGCTTTTGTGCGCTATCAAGCCCTTTTTGCGATACAGGAAACCATTTTTTATCTTTAAAACGCAGTACCTGCGTGCCTAACCAGTAATTAACGCAGCTTCCCAATACATTTCCAAGTGTTGCTACGCACCACATAAGCCATAAATTAACTTTACCTTGGGCAATCATCCCCACCATTATCACCTCAGAAGAGCTAGGCAGTAATGTGGCAGATATAAATGCGCTAATAAATAACGTGAGATAAAGCATAATGTCCTTATGGCTAAACGTAAAAACCCAGCCTATAGCTGGGTTTATAATACCAATTTTATTAAAAACATGATCATTCTAGCGTATTAAATAACTCACTAACTACGTTAAAAATTATTTATATAGAACAACTATGTATCATAATTTTAGCCTTGTTATTGAGCTATTTTCTTATCGCTATAATAGATCACTAATTTAATGCAATTGGTATAAAAATAAACTGAGGTTTTATTTTATCAAATTTAAACTAAACGGGTAATTAAACTCTTTACCTTCGTTAGCTTTAATACTTGCCATTACAACCATTACAAACCCAAAAATTGCCACTATAGGTAGTAATATTAAGCCTACTGCTACAAACATCAGTAAAAAACAAACTACATATGCAATTGCCATCGTTATTTGAAAGTTAAGCGCCTTTTTACCGTGCACGTCAACAACTGGCATCTCATCTCTTTTAATTAACCACACAATTAATGGCCCAATTATTGAGCCAAACGGCACAATAAATCCGGCAAGCGCACTCAAATGGCATAACATAGCCCACATACGGTCATCTTTATTAACTGGTTCAACCTGTTGATTTTCTTCCATAACACTCTCCTTTTTGTTTTATGTATGTTGCCTCTTAACTAAACAAATGTCTACAAATCAACCAACGTATTTGTATTTAAAAATCACAGCGTAAAATCTTGTGATAAAAAAGTGATAAGTTTGTGAGAGTTTCTGGAGACGATTATTCAATACTTAACTCGAATCATCACTTACAGGAATAATAATGAAAACTTCTACATTAACAATTGCAATTCTTTTAGCGGCAGCTAGCCAATCGACTATGGCCGCAGAATTAGACCTAAAAGTTACTAACCTAACCAAGGGTATTCACTTCACTCCACTGTTAATTACAGCACACAACAGCGAAGACACACTATTTGAAGTAGCAACGCAAGCATCTACAGCATTACAAACAATGGCTGAAGGCGGCAATATTGCAGAGCTAGTTGCACAAGCAACTGCAGCGGGCAGTGATATGGCTGCAAATCCAGCTGAAGGCTTACTTGCACCAGCCGCATCTACAACGGCAACACTTACCACTACCGACGGTAACGAGTACCTATCTTTAACTGCAATGATGCTACCAACTAATGATGGCTTTGTAGGCTTAAACAGCTGGAAAATCCCAACAGAAGCGGGTACTTACACAATTAATTTAAATGCTTACGATGCAGGCACAGAACAAAACAATGAGCTTGTAGTTGAAGGCTCTGGCGCTCCAGGTACTCCGGGTATTCCTGCGGCTCCAGGTGGCGACGCTGGCACTGGCGGTACAGGTATATTAAGTGGTGATACAAATACAAGCATCCATATTCACCCAGGTAGCTTAGGTGATGACGATTTAGAAGCGGGAAATAGCGATTTAAGTAATACAGTACACAGATGGTTAAACCCAGTAGCGCAATTAACCGTTACAGTTAAGTAGGAGCATGATTATGTCATCTGCTAACAACCTTAAAAAAAGTCTACTAGTGCTTGCACTTGCAACCACACTTGCAGCGTGTAGCGATAATGATAACGACCCAGTGGTTGAAGAGCCGGTCGTTGTTGAGCCAATTGTTGTAGAACCTGTGATCAGTGAGTTTACTATTACTTTTAGCAACTTAACTGCAGGACAGCCTTTGTCACCACTCTCTGTCATTGCTTTTGAAGATGAAGCACCTTGGTCATTCGGTACCACAGCTTCTGTTGGTTTAGAAATGCTTGCAGAAAGCGGTGCAAATGAAGAATACCTCAGCTACGAAAGTGCACTTGCTGCAGTTTCAGCTGAAGGCGCTATTGGCCCTGGTGAAACCACCACAGTAATAATTACTGTTGAAGAGCAAGAAACGCTTAATTTGTCATTTGCTGCCATGCTTGGGAATACAAATGATGCTTTTACCGGTCTTAGTTCTTTAGATGTATCAACATTAGAAGTTGGCGGTTCGTTATCACGCACTACGACTGCTTATGATGCGGGTACGGAAGCAAATACAGAAACAGCTGAAACTGTGCCAGGTCCTGCCGCTAGCGGTGAAGGGTTCAACGAAATACGTGACGATACAGCCGATATAATAACGATGCATCCAGGCATTGTTTCAAATCAAGATGGATTATCTACATCAGCACTTGGTGTTGAACATAAGTTTGATAACCCAGTATCGAAAATAGTAATTACGCGCACGCAGTAACGTTCCAGCTTGTAATGGGGAAGTAAGGGAGCACGGATGCCCCCCTTTTTACGAGGTAATACATGCGTCACGAAAAAATATTAGTAGTAGAAGATGACAGAGAAATAGGTAAGTTAATTACCACGCAGCTAACGTCGCTTAACTTACATGTTGATCATGTTGTAAGCGCAGAACTTGCCTTAAAAAAAATAGCTAAGCATCCCTACGGACTTATTTTACTCGATATAAACTTACCCCAAATGGATGGTTTGAGCTTATGCCGAAAAATAAAAGAGCATTACCCAACTACCTCCGTAATTTTACTCACCGCACTTAGTAGCGATATGGACAGAGTTATTGGCCTTGAAATGGGCGCCGATGATTATATTTGTAAACCCTTTTTTGCACGCGAATTACAAGCCAGAGTAAAAACCCAATTACGCCACAGAGCACAGCTACTCGCTAGCCAAAATAACGACAACTCCCCCGTTGATAGCGAACAAACACTAAATGTAGGCTCACTCAATATAGAATTTAGTTCGCACCAAGTGTATTTAGGCAAGCAAGCCCTTAACCTTACCGCCACCGAATTTGATTTACTCGTTTACTTTGCACGCCATCCTAATCATGTTTTTAGCCGCCAGCAGTTACTCGATAAAGTATGGGGTTACCAACACAGTGGGTACGAGCATACGGTTAATTCACATATAAACCGCTTACGTGCCAAGCTAGAAGAACACCAACAAGCGCCTATCATCGAAACAGTTTGGGGTGTTGGTTACAAACTAAACCCTAGCCAACTCAATTAAGACACCTATTATGAAATTATCTTTGTATCAAAAATTAGCTATATCGCTAGTCGTGATTTTTTGTTTTATTTGCGCCCTAGTTTACGGCTGGAGCAAGCAATTAGAACTGACTTCAAAACACCACGCCGAACAAAATCTGCACTTAGCGTTAGCGGAACATTTAGTACAAGATAACCCACTAATAAAAGAAGGGGTTTACGACTATAAAGCGCTTGAAAACCTCTTCCATACCTTAATGTTATTAGGTCCTGCGTTTGAATTTTATTTTGTAGACGAAACCGGAAAAATTCTTACTTACTCAGCAAAGCCGGGTAAAGTTAAACGCACGCATATTAGTTTAACGCCTTTAAAAAGGCTGATTAACGACCCAAGCGCTGCACCTATTTATGGTGACAATCCTCGTAATAAAGAGCAACAAAAAATATTTTCAGCCGCGCCAGTATTTAATCAAGATAAGCTACAAGGTTATTTATATGTAATTATTGGTGGTGAGGCTTACGATACCTCACTAAGCACTGTAAAAAATAATGATAAGTTATGGCTAGCTGCTTTATGGCTTGGCTCTGCACTCGCATTTTTATTTATTGCGATGCTAATTTTACTACGTTTTTTTACCAACCCAATTCAGCGCTTAGCACGCGATGTTAGTAATATTGAAGCCGCTAACTACAGCCTTACCGACACCAAGCTAAGTAACTATTCAACGCAAAAAAGTAACGAAGTGCATAGTTTAGGGCGAAGTATTCAAGCCATGTTAACGCGTATTAATGAGCAGTTTAAAGCGCTTGAACAAGGCGATAAACAACGCAAAGAGTTGCTGACCCATCTATCGCACGACCTACGTACACCACTTGCTTCACTGCAGGGGTTTTTAGAAGTATTAAATCAGTCAGGCGAGCAGCTAAGTAAAAAAGAGCAGCAAGAATACTTGCAGGTATCGCTTAATAATTGCGGGCAATTAAAGCTACTCATAGAGCAAATATTTGAGCTTGCTCACTTAGAAAATGGCGAAATAAGTATAAATAAAGAAACCTTTAATTTAGGTGAACTCATTTACGATTGCATGGCAAAATTTAGTTTAGCCGTTGACAAAAAAGGCATTAGTTTGTCGGTAGAACCTGCGATTTGTGATTTTCCTGTGGTTGCCGATATAGCTAAATTAGAGCGCGTGTTAAGTAACTTAATTGATAATGCAATTAGGCATACCCCTCGCGGCGGCAGCATTGCAGTACATGTAAAACGCAGTGACGATAATCAACTATTTGTGCATGTATCAGACACGGGCGTAGGCATAAAAGAAGATGAGCTGAATGCTATTTTTGATCCGCACTACCAAGCAAGTAATTCTAATAAAGAAGGGCGCCAGCAAGGTGGTTTAGGATTGGCTATTTGCAGAGGGTTATTAAAACTGATGGATAGCGAAATTTACGTACAAAGTGAAATTGGTAAAGGCACTATGTTTAGCTTTAACTTGCCACAAAAAAAGGTGCTTTCTTAAAAAGCACCTTACATTTTTGTTTATTTTAAATATATAAATTAATTACTTTTTAATACCCGCTAAATCAAGCATAAATGCATAGTTTAGCGCGGTATCTTCTAAGCGCTTAAAGCGACCCGATGCGCCGCCGTGCCCTGCTTCCATATCTATTTTAAACAGTAACTTATTGTCATCAGTTTTATAGTCACGCAGCTTAGCAACCCATTTTGCAGGTTCAAAGTATTGAACTTGTGAATCGTGCAAGCCAGTCGTTACCAACATATTAGGATATGCTTGCTTAGATACTTGGTCGTATGGCGAGTAAGACAGCATGTAATCGTAATACGCTTTTTCGTTCGGATTACCCCATTCGCCGTATTCATTTGTTGTAAGCGGAATACTCGCATCAAGCATCGTTGTTACTACATCTACAAACGGTACCGCAGCAACCATGCCTTTATAAAGCTCAGGCGCTTGGTTTGCTACTGCGCCCATTAATAAGCCACCAGCACTGCCACCTAACGCAAATATTTCATCTTTTGCACCATACTTTTGAGAAACCAGTGCTTTAGTTACGTCAACAAAGTCGTTAAATGTATTCTTTTTAGTGAGTAGCTTACCGTCTTCGTACCAAGGACGACCTAGCATTTGCGAGCCACGTACATGGGCAATTGCAAATACAAAACCACGGTCTAACAAGCTCAAGCGTGAGCTTGAGAACGTTGGATCCATGGTTGCGCCATAAGAACCGTAACCATATTGCAGTAGCGGGTTAGTGCCATCTTTTTTAAACGCATCTTTACGGTAAACTAAACTTACCGGTACTTTTATGCCATCGCGTGCTGTTACAAAAATACGCTCTGAAGCGTAATTGTCAGCATCAAAATCACCTAACACAACCTGTTGCTTAAGAAGCGTTTTATCGCCAGTCGCTAAATCTACATCGTACGATGAGCTTGGAGTGGTCATGCTTGTGTAGTAAACACGTAACGTGCTGCTATCTATATCGTTATTGCCATAAGTACCAATTGTATAAGCGCTATCGTTAAAGCTCAGTGGTAACTCTTTGCCTGTTTTTAAATTACGCGCAATCAACTTTGATTGGCCCATTTCACGTTCTTGGTAAACTAAGTAGTCATTAAATAAATCAATGCCTTCGAGTTTAATATCATCGCGCGCTGGGATCACACTTTGCCAATTAGCCTTGTCGCCTGCTTTATCAATATCAACTTTCATCAGCTGAAAATTTACAGCATTTAAGTTAGTTACAATGTAGTAAGTATTCCCTAGCTTCGAAATATCATATTCAAGCCCTGCTTCGCGCTCAATTAAGCGTTTAGGCATTGCCTTAGTATCATCAGCACTTAATACAGATACGCCTGATGCAGCCGTGCTGCTGTGCCAAATATAAATTTCTGACTCATCTTTGCTTTTACTCATACCCATGTAGTAACTGGTATCAGTTTCTTCGTAAATTAGCTCATCATCAGTTTGTGGTGTACCTAATGTATGACGATAAACTTGATAACCTAATAAAGTTTGTAAATCTTTTTTAATGTAATAAACAGTTTTATTATCGTTTGCCCAAACTATACCGCCGTTGGTGCCCTCAAGTGTATCTTCGAGTAATTTACCGGTTGTTAAATTTTTTATTTTTATACTATAAATACGACGGCTAACAGTATCTTCGCCATAAGCCATTAAATTGCCATTCGGGCTTACATTTAAGCCACTTACTGCATAATAATCATGGCCTTTAGCAAGCTCATTTACATCTAAAATAACTTGCTGATCCGTACCTGCAAAATCGCTGCTGCGTAAGTAAGTAGTGTACTCGTTATCGCCACGTGTTTGCGTTGAGTAAAAATAATCACCGTTTTTAACTGGGACTGAATCATCGTCTTTTTGGATACGCCCTTTTAGCTCTTCAAACAACTCACTTTGCAGCGTTTTAGTATGTGCGAGCATTGCATCAGTATACGTATTTTCAGCTTCTAAGTAGTTAATTACCTCAGGTGCTTTACGTTCATCATCACGCAGCCAATAGTAATCATCTATACGTGTATCACCATGAATAGTCATTTCATGTGGCACTTTTTTAGCTACCGGCGCTACAGCTTGGGCTACTTGAACCGTTTTAACTTGTGTATTACTTTTTTTGGTTTCTTCAGGGGCTTGATTACAGCCACTTAAAATAGCGAGCGATAGTGCTGCGAGTGCGAATGGAGTACGTTTCATCAGTCAAAGTCCTTGTTGTATTTTTATTTTTTATTAAGTAATTAAATATACCTAAAAACAACCTATGTTGTGATTTAGTTTGTGAAGCTATGTAAAAAGGGAGCCGAAGCTCCCTTTATATAACTATTTAGTTATAAAATTACTTTTGTTTACGACGACGTATGAATGCAAACGGCGCTACTAGTAATGTTAACCATGCAAGTGAACCAGATGAGCTCTTTTTGCTTTCTGGTGCTACAGTCTCTACTACTGGTGGTACAACTTTAGTAATACTTACAGTAACTACAGCAGGAGCAGATACATTACCGCGTACATCAATTGCAACAACTTGAAGTTCAGCTGATGAATCACCAGTTAACAATTCAGTATTAGTTACAACCACTTGTCCATCCGCATCAATACCAAAACCTTGGTGAGTACTTGATTGCACATAGTACTCTGACACATCTAAGTCTTGCTCAGACTCAGTGATAGTTAGTGCACCAACAACCGTTCCGTTAGCAGCATCTTCTGAAACACTAAACTCACCACCAACTAGCATTGGGGCGTCGATTGCAGGAAGCTCTAACTCAGTACTACTCATCACTTTAACAATATCCAAACCAGATGTTTGTGATAATGCAAATGGACCGCTTGCTTCAACAATTGCTTTTTCACCCGGTTTAAGTGAAGTAACTGCTTCGCCAGTTTCCATAGAAGTAAGCGTTACACTTGGAGATGCTCCAAATGTAGTTGAGCCTTCAATACTATCGGTCTGAGTGAATACACCTGTAACATATGAAGGGTAACCCACAGATGCTTTAAAGTTCATATTCTCACCAAGCAATGAACCATCAACGTTTAGTAGCTCACTACAAGTGGAGAAGGTAATAGTATCCTCACCGGCTGAGTGATAAAGCGGAGTAACCCATGCTAACGAATCGTTACCAGCGCCATCAGTTTCACCAATTACTGTACGGCTACGACCTGGGAATGCTGTTTGACGACCGCGGTCGTTATAGTTTTGCATAACTTGATCATAAACACCGTCATTATCTGTATCTATTTCAAGTCTATAGCCCGCTTGGAATACATGCGTTAATGGGTCGCGCAATTGGATAGACGATGTTACAAAAATACCAGAGTCACAAGAGCTATCTGCAAATGCAGAGAAAGTAGTCGCTAAAATATTAAACTCAGCTTCTTCTCGTGTTTTCTCTGTGCCTGTTGCAACAATGCTTTCTGCAAAAGGAGTAATGTCTGTTTGGCCGCTATTTTCAACAATAAGTGCCATTTCGTTATCAATGATTTGAGATGAAACGCTTAATTCTGTCGCAGCTTTTGGCATTGCATGATACACAACGTGCAAATCGTGGTCTGTATCTGTGCTTGCATCATTAAATACCAATGCACCATCAAACTCTACTGAAGTAAGAGCAGCGCTTCTTGCAGCAATGTCGTCTGCACTAAATGGGTTTTCTAATTCCCACGCTGGTAGTTTTGTTGGATCAACAGTTAGCGTCACATCAAAGTTAATTGACTGACCTGCAGGGATTGTTACCGACTCAGGGAAATCCCAGCTAATTGCAGCTGTATCGTCATCATTTTGGTAGCGAGCTTCAGTGCGTAGTGCATACGTTTTAGCATCTGATGAGAAGTTCTTAACAGTCACTGTTTTAGTTAGAGACTCTGTTCCAGCCATTGACACAAGGCCGAATGAAAGAGCTGCTTGTTTAGTATTAAACTGTGTATTATTAACCCATGCAGCAACTGGTAAGTTGACTGCTTTAGTTACATCAACCAAGCCTGAACCAATCATACTAATTGGAGCCAGTTCTGAGTCAGGACTGCTTGCTAAAGGCTCATTTGTTACATTTAAGTCAGCTGCATTCATTATTGTAGCTTTAATCTCAAATGCATTACGCTCAGGATGAGCTTCACGTACCATTGCAACAGCGCCGGCTGTAATAGGGCCTGAAAAAGAAGTACCATCTACTGGTGCTAGCTTATCCTGTGTACCTGCTGCTGCAACTAATATACTCGTACCAGGAGCAGTGATTTCTGGTTTTAATAAACCATCCATCGAAGGTCCACGAGAAGAGAACGTAGCTACCGCACCTGCTGTAGTTTTAATTTTTACATCAATATCAAATGTTGCCGTATCGCCTGCAGCTAATTGAGCTTTTAAAGCAGCACCTGCAGCAAAATTAATGCCTGCACTTTTAATAATTACATTGTCATCACTGCCACCCATTGGTGCAGGAGTGCCATCATCTGTATTATTTGCAATCAATACAAACTCAGCACCTTTCTTCTGTGCACTAAGTACTTTAACTGTAAATGCACATGCACCACGGTCAATTAAAACCGCTTTACCAGTAAAATCAACATCATCAGCAAAATCAACACAACCATCTTGGTTTGTGTCAGGATACACTAAATCAATATCTGCACCTGTAATTACAAAGTCAGTTTGCGGGCCAAAGCCTGATGCTTGAATATTACCTTCAATACCAGCAACAGTACCTGTAGCAGTGCCAACTTCAGTTGTAGGATGGGTCATTGCGCCTACTGATAACGCATTTGGTGTCGTGCTTGGGCCACCAATACGGAATGGATGATCACCATCATTACCGGCTGAAATAACCATATTCACACCTAAATCAACAGCACGTTGAATTAAGTATTGTGCACCACCACCTGTATATGTATCGCCAAACTCACCACCCAATGACATGTTCATAACATCTACGCGGTCTGAAATATCACCATCGCCATTTGGATCCATTGCAGCTTCTAATGCCGCAGCTTGAGCAGCACTTGGACAGCCACCACCACAAACAGAGTAAACATATAATTCAACATCAGGTGCAATACCATTCACTGAATTTGAAGAAGACGTACCATGGTTTGTTGGTTCATCTACATCAGGAATTACAACTTCAGGATCATTCTCGATCGGGTCTGCATCTTCATGAATAAAATCGTAACCGCCCTGTACAATACCTTGTGGCCAATTAACCGTTGTAGGATCAGCTTGAGCAGCATTGTATGCTTCTACAGTACCCTCACCACCAAATGCTTTGTGGGTATAGTCAATACCAGTATCTAGAACAGCCACACGCTGACCTTTACCAGTTACAATACCATCAACAATTAAAGGCTTAGCATTAATATATTCAGACGTTGCAGCTACATGTAATTCGTAGTCAAACATCGGTAATACTTTAGCCACTCGTGAATCTTTAGCTATTTTAGCTAAGGCTTCTGGTGTCGCCTGCACAATTAATGTTGGTGCTAATATTTTTGTTTTACCAATTATTTTTGCATCAAAGTCTAAGCTACTAAGCTCGTTGGCCATCGTGTTTTGAAGCAACTCAACGTTAGCAATCATTTCACGACTGCTTGACGCTTCATAAGTGCCAGAAGCCACTGCATCAACAGAAGTTGCTGCACGTAAAACAATCATATGTGCTGAAGGCTGTTTTTGCTCAGATGCTAACTCTTTCACCTGTTCAGCAGCTTGAGGTGCAATCGTTGTATTAGGTAAAGTTGTCGCATTAACAAAAGTAGCAAGAAATGCACTTGAGACTGCCGTAGCTATAGCAGTTTTTTTTATTATATTTTTAGCCATGAGTTCCCCTTGGATAGGTTATGTATTATTGTATTTGTATTAATCAAAATGATTGTATTGTTGTACTGAATATAAAACTTTCGGTACAACCCAAGCAACACCTTGGTTACAAACACATGACATCAAATCCAAAAAACAAGAAAACATCACCCCAGCAAATTGATTTAAAACAATAAAGTTAAAAAATCATATTTGTGAACTAATGTAAACAACTCTAACTTTTTCTTGAGAAATGAATGAATAACGAAGTAATTAACATTTTAACCATGGCTAAAGTAATTCAAACGGCCGTTGCCCCTGTATTCTTAATCACGGGTATTGCTGCTACTTTAGGTGTTTTGTCTAATCGTTTAGCACGAATTACCGATAGGGCACGTCAGCTAGAACGCAGACTAAAAGTAAGTACTGACGAGGACTTTAATAAATCACTCGCTACAGAGCTGCGCGCCCTTTTAAAGCGTTCTCGATGTATACATATTGCTTTTAGTTTGAGTGTATTAAGCGCACTACTTGTATGCGCTGTGGTTATGTTGTTATTTTTATCGCATATTCAATCTATAAACTTAGGCGTTACAATTGCCTGTTGTTTTGTAGCAGCAATGGCATTACTTATATGTGCATTTATGTCGTTACTTGGTGAGGTATTCTTAGCAACTAGAAGCATGCGTCGCGGGATGATATTTGCAGATATTGATATAAACGATTAAGTTTTAGTTAAATCTATCGTATTCACTTGAATAAATACGATGTTAGATACAAGATACCGAATTAAGAATTACAATTTTCAACAGGGGCAAACATGAAATTAAAAAAAGTATTAGCAACAATAGCACTGGCAACGTGTGCATTTAGCGTATCGGCAAATTCTGCATTTAAAGAACCAAGTGACGCGATTGAATACCGCCAAGCTGCGTTTTCAATGATTTCAGTGCAAATTGGTGACATGGGCGCAATGCTAAAAGGTAAAGTACCTTTTGACGCAGAGCAATTTAAAATGCGTGCTAACAACGCTGCTGCACTTTCAAAAATGCCATGGGAAGCGTTTTACGAAGGAACAGATAAAGGCGACACAGCTGCACTTGCTGCTGTTTGGGCCGAAAATGCAACCTTTGTTGAAAAAGCGAATGCTTTTGCAGCAAATGCAGATAAGCTAGCGTTAGCAGCCCAATCGGGCGATAAAGCCGTAATTGGTAAAGCTTTTGGCGCATGGGCTAAAGGCTGTAAAGATTGCCATAAGCAATTTAAAGATTAATTATTGTTGTAGCCAGTTTAACAACAATAAATAGATAATAAAAAAGCACTGAGCGTTAATAACGGTCAGTGCTTTTTTTATGCTTTATATTTACGAGACTTTAGCAGCTCGGCTTTTAAAAGGGCGCTTAAATAACGCACCAATATCGCCTAGAATAATATATAAACACGGTACTAATATAAGCGTTATTAACGTTGCAAACATAACAGCAAAGCCAAGTGCTACTGCCATAGGTATTACAAACTTAGCCTGCAGGCTTGTTTCAAACATAATAGGTAATACACCAGCAAAGGTTGTTATAGACGTTAATAGTATTGCTCTAAAGCGGGCACAACCAGCTTCTATTACTGCATTTTTAACGCTAACACCTTCGCGGCGAACTTGGTTTACATAATCTGTCATTACAAGTGAATCATTTATAACAACACCTGCTGCGGCAATTAAGCCAAATCCCGACATTAAGCTCATATCTAAATCAAACCAGTAATGACCCCAAATAGCCCCGGTTAAACTAAACGGAATAACCGACATTACAATAAGCGGTTGTGAATAGCTTTTAAGCGGCACAGCTAGCAGTATGTATACTAAAATCATTCCGCCAATAAAAAACATTATTTGCTCATTAGCTTGAGCTTGCTGCTCTTCTATTGCGCCACCAAGCTCTGATTTAACACTTGGGAATTCTTCTATTAGCTGTGGCAGTAGATTTTCTTTTACTTGCTTAACCACTTCGCCTGGCTCAATTTGCTCTTCATCAATATTGCCATAAACATACACGGTACGGTAACCACCTTCGCGGCGTATATAGCTAATACCTGGCGTTTCTGTTAGCTCTACTACATCACCAAGAAGTACTTCTCGCCCTTGTGGGGTAGTAACAACGGTGTGTTTAAGCGATGAAAATGCCTCACGAGTCAGCTTAGGGTAACGTACCATTACGCGTACTTCTTCGCCGTTTCGGATTACACGCTGTGCTTCGCCACCATAAAAACTAGCACCCACTTGATTTGCAATACCGGCTAAATCTAAGCCTAAATCGTAAGCAACGGGTTTAAGGCTCATTTGCACTTCTTTGCTCGCAGGATCTATGGTTGAGCTAATATCAAACAACCCTTTTTGCTGTTGAAGTAATTGAATAAAACGACGACCCGCTTGATTTAAAGTATCTATGTCTGAGCCATACAGTAAATAGCCAAACTCGCCGCCGCCATTACCACCGCCGCCACCAACATCGTCTTGAATAGTTAACGACTTAATACCAGCAATAGTCGGCATAGCCTCACGCCAGCGACGCGAAAGTTCAAATGCATTGTATGGACGTGAATCTTCGTCAACTAATGGAGCTAGTAACTGCGACTCGGTTCTGCCTTGATTAAATACCAATACATCACGAATAATTTTTTGACCAAATTCACGTTCAGTCTCTTCATCGACTCTAAGTACCATAGCTTCTATTTCACGAATAGCAGCAATGGTTTGTAAGTCAGAAACGTTGTCGTTCATTTCTACTTGAATTTGTGGAAAGTCGTGCGGCACTTTAGGAGTTGGAACTGTACGTACTTTATTAGACGTAATAAGTGCAATACTGATTATAAACATTGCAATAAAAGCAAACAAAACAGTCCAGCGCCAATCAACACACTTAGCAATAAAACGTTTGTATGGGCCATTTACGAAACCAAAAAAGCGTGTATTGAAGCGATCGCGCCAACCACCCTTTTTAATCGGCGAAAAGTGCGTATGAGCAATGTGAGCTGGCAGTATCAGCTTTGATTCAATCAAACTAAATACTAAACACAGCATTACTACAACGGCTATACCATAAAAGAAGGCACTTTCTGGCCCGCTCGACATTGTGAATGGTGCAAATACAGCAATTGTTGTTAACACACCAAAGGTTGCAGGGGTCGCGACTCGGTTAGCGCCACGAACAACATTTTCTACACCACCGCCGCTTTTTTCAACTTCGGTGTAGGCAGCTTCCCCTATCACTATGGCATCATCCACCACTATGCCGAGCACCATTATAAAAGCGAATAACGAAATAATATTAATGCTAATGCCAAATAGTGGCATCATCATCATGGCCCCTAAAAAACAAACAGGTAAGCCAATCATTACCCAGAGCGCTAGTTTAAAACGCAAGAATAACGACAACATAATTGCCACCAAAATGGCACCTTGAAACAGGTTAGCTTTCATCATATCAAGGCGAGCATTTAGGTAGTAGGTCATATCCATTAATGGCTCTAATCGAATACCTGGCGGTAGCTGCTTATTTTTTTGATCAATAAACGCTTTAACCGAATCCGCAACGGGAATCATGTTTTGCTCTTGCGTTGCTTTTACCGATAAATACACCGCGTTTTCGCCATTAAACTTAAAGTAGCGCTCACCTTCGGTAAATTGATCTTTAATAACTGCAATATCTTGCAGTAAAACTTTAGCGCCATACTCGCCAATTTTTACCGGAATTTGCCTAAACTCTTCACCTGAGTAAAACTGATTCTCGACGCGAACAGAAATAACACCTGCGTCTGTTTTTAGCTGCCCCGCCGAAAAGTTAGCTGAATAACGACGCACTGCATTCATTACATCACTAAGGGTTAGATTATATTGGCGCAGCGTATCGGGCTCTATTTCAATTGCTATTTCATCAAGAGGAACATCGTTTACCACTAATGACACGTTAGATAACTGTAGTAACTCATCTTCTATTTGGTTTGCTATAGGCTTAAGCTCTGTAAGTGGTAAGTCAGCAACGAGCGTCATACCTATTACGTCTTGCCTAAACTCAACCTGACTTATGGTGACCGGTTCCATACCTGCCGGAAAAGTCGCAATACCATCAACACGCAACTTTACTTTATCAAGCACATCGGTAAGTTTTGCATCGGTGTTTATTTCCAGGCTGGCTGTACCGCCATTTCTAAATGCGCGATACACGCCTTTTTTAATTTCGGTTATATCTTTAAGTGACTCTTCAACTTTTATAAGAATACTTTCTTCTATTTCCTGAGGAGAGGCACCTGGGTAATTAGCCTCAATATTAATGTAGTTAATCTCTACATTAGGAAACATTTGACGCTGAATCGTAAAGTAACTTATAGCCCCCATAATAATGATAAAAAACATCATTAAATTAGCGGCTACTGAATTATTAGCAAAGTAGGCAATTAGCCCTGTTTGTTTTTGTTGTGTTGACTCGCTCATAACTATTACACCCTACAGCTGTTGCGTGTTTGAAGTGCTCGTTTCTGAGCTTTCAGGTTTTGCAGCTACACCTGCAATTTTAACCTGCATTCCTTTTTGCGGGTATTCAGGTAGAGTAATAACGAGTTTGTCATCGGCATTTAAACCACTGCTAATATAAAAATACTCACCCTCTTCACGAATAACCGTTACTTTGCGAGGCTCTAGTTCTTGATTTTCGTTTACTACCCACACAGTTTGGTTGTTAACCAAAGCTTGCGGTAAACGGTAAATATTATTAAGCATTGCACCTGCAAAATTTACCTGTACGTAGCTACCAAACTTAATGGCTGGTTGTATGTTTTTAAGACCGTATGGGTCTTCTATACGCACTACTAGACTGCTCATACGCGTAGCGTTATCAACAATCCCTAGGTCGCGGTCAATTACACCTTCACGGGTGAAGCTGTTTAGGCCCTTTTGAATAATCGTCGCGGTAATGCCTTTAATACGTTCTGGCAAAAAAACGCTATCGAACCCTGCTATAGGGATAATCACTTCAGCAGTTTCAATATTATTGAGCTCAGCAACTTGCGAACCCATAGTGACAAATTGACCAACACCTACATTTCGGCTAATAACCAATGCATCGTAAGGGGCTGTTACTTCACAATTATCTAAGTCACGTTGTGCACGTTTTAATGCAGCTTGCGCCGACTTTACAGATGCCTGCGCACTTAACACTTGAGGCTTACGTAAAAATAAGTCGGTACGCGCTTTACTTGGAAAACGCTTTGCTTCATCTGCGGCTACTTGAGCTTGGGCCTGCTCTTCAATTAAGCCTGCTTGTGCACGAGCAATTTCTGCCTCTGCAACAAGTACTGCTGCTTCGTAGTTGTCTTTTTCGATAGTGAATAACGTTTCACCGCGAGCAACGATGCCGCCGGCTACAAAATTAGGATGCCAACTTAACACTTCACCCGACACCTGCGCCGAAAGCTGTGTACTTTCAAGAGGCTTTACTTCACCGTAGCTATTAATAATAACTTGATGATCGTTTGCAGCCACTGGCTCAACTTGCACTGTTGGACGAGTATCAATTACTTCTTTTTTTTCTGGCTCTTGTGCAATGGCATTTATTCCCATAAAGCCAACAACACCAACAATTAGCGCTACAAATGGAAAAACCCATCTAAGTGAATTTGTTTGCATATCCTATTATCCCCAAAATTCTATTAGCATCATAATACCAGAGCCATATGAAACATTAAGGTGACATTTGTAAGCAACTGTTGCAAATACATATAAACCACTGCTATTTAGGGCTATAAAAATAACTTTGCATGCAGCTCACCTCATTTGTTATATTTTGTTACAAACTTTTGTCTATTAATATCAGTTAATTAGCGTTGTACACTTAAATTTCGTCGCGAAGATGTGCGAAATTAAATTAATTTACGTACAGTCCAATTAAATTAACAAATATTAAAAGTCTCAAAATGAAATTAACGACCATCACCCTTGCGCTTAGCTTAGCGTTTGGCAGCCATGCATTTGCAGCCGATAAAAAAGACGAAAAAGAGCCAAAAACACTTAGCGAAATGATCAAAGGACAAACCGAATTTGCCGGTATATTTAGCCTTTATCAAGACGAAAAAACCGGTAAGCACCTTATGGTGATTAACGAGTCCCAACTTAATACGCCGTTTGTATATTTTGCGCACACTGTCGATGGCGTTACAGATGCAGGCCATTATCGTGGTTCGTACCGTGAAACTAAGTTAATTGAATTTAGAAAATACTTTGATCGTATCGATATCATTAGCAAAACACCTCGCTACAAATTTGACGAAAACAGTGCAATTTCAAAAGCGAGTGATGCCAATATTAGTGAAGCGGTACTTGCGAGCATTAAAATAGAAAAAGAAGAAGACGGTAAAATAGCATTTAACGTAAATAAGTTATTTTTAAGCGAAGCACTTCATAAAGTATCACCTACGCCAAATCCAGCTGATAAAAATGCTAAAAAGCGCTTTAAAGTAGGCAAATTAGACGATAAAAAATCACGCATTATTAAACAGCGTCCATACCCTAATAATCTAGACGTGGTTGTTGATTACGTATTTACTAACCCAAGCCCAACGGTACGTGGCTCAAATGCAGTAAGCGACCCACGTAGCGTATCGGTAAAGGTTCAGCACTCGTTTGTTGCTTTACCTAGCAATAACTACGCACCACGTATGGATGATGCGCGCATTGGTTATTTTACAAATCAATTTGATCAAATGACATCTGCCGATTGGGCACCTTATGAAGATGTTATAAAACGTTGGGATCTACAAAAGAAAGACCCTAGTGCAGCACTTTCAGAACCAGTAAAACCAATTACTTGGTGGATAGAAAACACCACACCCATTGAATGGCGCGATACTATTCGTGACGCTGTTTTAACGTGGAATACTTCTTTTGAAAAAGCCGGTTTTAAAAATGCCTTAGAGGTAAAAGTACAACCAGATGATGCAGACTGGGATGCGGGCGATATTAATTACAACGTACTGCGTTGGACTTCGTCACCTAAGCCTCCATTTGGCGGATACGGACCAGCACTTGCTAACCCATTAACAGGCGAAATACTGGGCTCAGATATTATGCTTGAGTTTGTATTTATGAAAAACCGCTGGATTTACGACACACTTTTCACTCAAGGAACAATGAGCCACGGTGAAGCAACAAATACCGGTGAGCTGAATTGCTCACTAGGGCATGAGATTCAACAAAATCTAATGCTTGCCAAAGGCCTTGCTAGCGGCGACAAAATTGAAGATAAAGAAATGCTTCGCCAAGGTCTAACGCAATTGGTACTTCACGAAGTAGGCCATACTTTAGGTCTTAACCACAATATGAAATCATCAATTTTGTGGGATGAAAAAGAAGTACACGACAAAAACAAAACCCAAGGCATAGTAACCGGCTCTGTTATGGATTATGCACCAGCTAACATTGCCCCAATTGGTATGCAGCAAGGTGATATTTTTCAAACAAAACCAGGCCCTTACGATGATTGGGCTATTAACTATGGCTACAGCGTAGCACTTGCAGATGAAGCTGCTGAGCAAGCTAGACTTGAAAAAATACTTGCTCGTTCAAGTGAACATGCCCTTGCCTTTGGTAACGATGCAGACGATATGCGCGCACCAGGTCGCCATATCGATCCACGTGTCATGATTGGTGATTTGTCGTCAAATCCTGCGGCCTATGGCGCAGATCGTATGGCGTTAATTAATAAATTATTTACTGAGCTAAAAGATAAAGCAACGGTTAAAGGTGAGTCTTACCAACAGCTTGTTACCTCTGCTAATAGCTTATTTGGTCAGTACAGAGCTCAAGCAGGTGTTGTTTCTCGCCAAATTGGTGGTGTGTACGTTGAGCGTGCTGTAGTGGGTGATGCAAACGCAGATAAGCCATTTACACCGGTATCTCTTGAACGTCAAACACAAGCGATGGATATACTCGCAAAGTTTGTATTTGCACCAGACGTACTACAAAACATGCAACCTCTATATAGCTACTTGCAACTGCAACGTCGTGGCTTTAATCATTTTGGTAAAAATGAAGACCCTAAAGCACACAAAATGATTTTAGGTATGCAAAAGTCTGTACTTGCGCAGCTATTACACCCAGCCGTATTACTGCGTATTTCTGATACTGCTTTGTACGGCAATGAATATAGCCTAACTCAGTTTATGCAAGATTTAACCGCTAATATTTTTGTGAAAAGCAAAGACGCAAATTCTATTAGTCACAACTTACAAATTGAGTATGTTAATCAGCTAATCGCAATTGCAGGTCTTGGCAAAGCAAGTAAGTACGATAACTTAGCTAAAACAGCTGCGTTATATCAGCTAACTCAAATAGCCGATACCAGCACTGCTTGGGGTGCAGATACAGCAACTAAAGCGCATAAAAAATATATTGATCGCTTAATTGCAAAAGCACTAGAAGCGTAAAATATCTCTACAAATTGAGTAAACCAAGGCCACGTTTAACGTGGCCTTTTTTATAACTTAATTCACAGATCAAATATAAATAGTGCCTTTTAAATACCTTACAGCATGCCCCGTTAAGGTGACGGTTGTATCACCCACTTCACATAGTAAATACCCGCCTCTGCTTGAAGCCTGATAAGCGCTTAACGTAGTTTTACCCAATTGCTGCGCCCAGTAAGGTGCCAAGCCAGTATGAATAGAGCCTGTTACATAATCTTCGTCGCCACCGCTTGCAGGCCAAAAATAACGAGATATAAAATCATATTCAGCACTTGGAGCAGTGGCCACTACATCAAGTGGATAAAGCGTTTTTAAAAGCTCTGAGCTAGTTTTTAATTCAAGTATATGATCGGCGTTTTCATAAATAACAAAGTAGGCTTGGCGATTTTTAAGCACTTTACTCGGTTGCATAGACAGGCCATCAAGCAGTTGCTGAGGCACATTTTGCACTTCAACCGGTGCTTGTTTTGGAAAGGTCATTGCAAAGCTGCCATCAGCGTTTTTATTAACGATTAGCTCGCCCACCGCATCAGCAATAAAGCGAATTTGCGATATGTTATGCTCTTCACATAAAACATAGGCAGCCGCAAGTGTGGCGTGACCACAAAAATCGATTTCCATTAACGGCGAAAACCAACGAATAACAAAACTTCCATCGTCTTGCAGGCAGGTAAAAGCAGTTTCAGATACGTTATTCTCAGCGCCAATCTTTAGCAATAAATCGTCACTTAACCACGATTCTAGTGGGATCACTGCCGCATAGTTACCTTTGAATAACTCATTCGTAAACGCATCAATTTGATGAATAGCTAATTGCATTGTTTAAACTTTGTAATGATTAATAGCTTAAAACTGCCATACCTAAACTAAATTAGCACTTTTATTTTGGCTTTAAGCCATTACAGGCCGCATTCTATAATATTGCATACAACCAAATTGCACAGCATTGGTAAGCAACAGCATAATAAACATAAGTAAGTGCGCCGTGCTTGGAGCCGCTGTTGTAAGCTCAACAGCTAAGCCGCAAATACCAGCAATAAACTGCAAGCTAAAGTAGCGCGCGCTTAAATTACTTACATTACCCGTACGCAATGTTTTATAAGTTTGCGGCATAACACGTACCGAACTCATCACAAGGCCAACATACGTTAAAGCGCTTAATACCGTTGCAGTATCGAGGCTTGAATTCAAAAGCAGTGAAAAAGGCAGTAACGAAAAACCTAGCATAGTAAACAACTGTACCCGTTCTCGTTTAGCTGCGTTATAACGTGCAAAAAAATACAAAATAAGTCCGCTTAACGCACCAGTTACAATAAATGGTAACGCAATATAAAAACGCTCAAAATAAATATTGTAGGTTATAAAATAAAGGCTTTGTGCTAACCCAAACGTCATCATCAATAGTGATAAACCTGAGACACTACGATTTTTTCGAATTTTGTTTAGTAATGGTAAAAAACTAAAAACCAAAATAAATGAAGACAATATAGGCAAATAATGCGCCAAAGCAACCTCGCTCGTTACATAAATGTTAATTAAACACAGAAATAAAAACATTTAATAAACATTTGTTTTAAAAGGCTTTTACTATGAGCGCGGCATTGTAGAGCCGCGTAAATTTAACTCAACTAAATAAGAAATTCTTGTTTTAGGTACTGGCAAGCTAGGTATACAAAAACCGTAGAATTAAGTTCACGGTTTACCGGTTTAATAGAAAGCCTCACCGCCTAACTATTAAATAAAAATGATAGTTGTTATCATGCGCAAGTCATTAACTGCTGTATATAAAACTACCTATGAGAAAAACTCTTTTTAAAATTCACAGTTGGATCGCTCTAATAGCTATCATTCCATTGATTGTTATTAGTATTACAGGGAGCGTATTAGTTTTTAAAAGTGAAATAGATGGCTTACTTATGCCAAGCAGCCACTTTGTTGTAAATGCACTGCCAGAGCGCATGCCAATCGACACGTTAATTGCAAAAACAGAGCATGCTTACCCTGAATATGTAGTAGGTAGTTGGGAAATATTTAACGATGATACAGCTGATCGGGTTTACTTAGTCAAACGCGGCACAGAGCAATGGTATAAGTTTCATTTAAACCAGTATACGGGTGACATTTTGTCTGAACCTGTTGGTACCAGCCATTATTTTACCGATTGGTTTTTAGAACTACATTACACTTTTTTACTGAACGACTTTAAAAACCTGCCAGGGCAAACAGGCACTGTACTAGGCTTCTTTTTTGCTCTGTTTTTATTGGTATTAGGTATTACTGGGCTTATTATTTATCGTAAATTTTGGCAGCGTCTATTTAGTGTGCGCTGGCGTTCAACACTGCAAATTGTACTTAGCGACATTCATAAAATGACGGGGGTTATAGGATCTCCCATCATTATTATTTTAGCTATCACAGGTGGCTACTTTAACTGGGCGGTGTGGTATCACGAAGTTATTGAACACGCAGAGGAAGAGCACTTTGTACTAACCAAAAACCTACACAGTAGCGAGATTTCGTTCCAACACATACTTGATGACAGTAAAAAACAAATACCCACTTTTAACGGCACGTTTTTAGTTATGCCACTCGAACCTGACGAAAATATTACTTTATTCGGCGAAGTCGATACCGCCAACCCACTTGCTAGTGAGTATGCCAATACGGTTAGCTATAACAAGCTAACAGGCGAGCACATAGCTAACTGGGATATTCGCGAAGTAGGCGTTGGCTGGCAGGTAATTGATAGCTTTAGAAAGCTTCATTTTGGCTACTTTGCAGGGCTAATAAGTAAAATACTGTGGTGCGTAATTGGTTTAAGCCCAGTGTGGCTAGCAGGTACTGGTTTTTACTTATGGTTTACTCGCCGAAAACGTAAAAAACAATCACAAAAAAACCGTTTAAATAAACGCCAAGTCACTAACGTTTAAAAATAATAGCTTATGATTCATTTAATAATAAGCTATTTATAAATTATAAAAACAGCACTCTACATATTATTTATAGAAGAGAGTGCGCAATAATACTTAGTCATTTTGAGGGAGTAAACCTAACGCTAGTTGCATTAAAAGCGTCTCATTTAGAACAACTAAATAACGGAATTTTTGCCTTACTATCGACAAGATTTTTCTGCCTAAAAAGAATTATTAATTAATCTTCGCACATCCAAAAAAATGTTATCGCCAGCCTTTTAGTATTTAAATCATCTCCAAAATACTCAGATGCACTGTGAACAATACTACCTTTAAATATAATTAAACGATTAAAGCGATTCTCAATATCTATGTCTTTATACCATGCGCTATATGGAAGGCTACTTACATTAAGTGCATCAACAAGGTTAGCATAAGGAGGATCGACAATATTTCCTCCTGCCGCTTCATTTGCATACTTTAAACGATAAAAAGAGGTACCGGCAGAGGTAATTGGATCAGGGTTTAAATACAAAACAGCAGCGTATCTACATAAATAACGATTATCTACATGAGGCCTAGAAGCCCCTTCTTCAGCCCCCACTAAAATTGCAGTATTGGTATCAACTACAACCTTATTGGAATCAGCAACCCATAATTTATTTTTTTTGATAACTGACTTAACATATTTTTCTATTTTTTTAAGCTGTTTACTATTTAGAGCATTAGGAGTGCGCATTCCAGGCCAAAGTTCTTTGGTATACGGTTTACCGTACTTCCAAACCTCTTTTTTTAAACATGAAGAACGAATAGCCATTGCTTCTTCATGTTTAAAAAACTCATCAACAACCCAATAGTTACTACCTAGTTCTGGCTTTTCATACCTTAAACCAGGTGCGTCGGAGGGGACGCTTGGAAGTACAACGCTCTTGGGAACTTTCTGATGCTTAAATGACATTGTCAAAATACTTATTTTATTAAAACAGCTCAGAATATAACATTTACTTAACAGTCATTTAAAGTGAATAATAAAACTCTACTTAGCGCATACCCAAAGCTACTACAGTTATTTCGCCTACAGCTCTGTATTAGGGCTGAGGACTTAGTTTATTCGTGTTTCATTATAAAACTATGCTCACATTAGTATTTGAGCCAAGATTTTATACATCGTAAATTTAGCATTAGTCCATTTATAAAATTTTTAGAAAAAACATCTATAACATTGATTAAAAACCCACCACATTGTAATGTAAAAATTAACAAAGGAGTGGGTTATGATATTTATCAAAATAGTTATTAGTATTACCTTTTTATTTTTAGTTGGATGTAACACAACCAAGGTTCAGCAAGTAGAACAACAAGTAGAGCTTGAACAACTATTAAACCATTCTTTGTTTAATAAACTCGACACTCCTTCTGAGTACAGTATTTTCGAGCTGCCAAATGCTGAAAAAGAAAAATTTTTAGCTTATGCCGAAAAACAAAAACAGTCTGAAATCCGTCATGACCGCATTATTTACAACTACCTCGAAAGCAACTTAGCTAACTTTAAATACCATGGCGATACACTTACTTCAGCTCAAACCCTAAAGCGTTCGCAAGGTAATTGCATTAGTTTAGCCATTTTAACGCAAAGCTACGCACAAGCTCTTGGGTTAGAAACAAGCTTTCAAGAAGTTACAAGTAAGCCCATATACGCAAAAGAAAATAATGTTGTTTATGTCGCTAATCACTTTAGAACAAAAGTATATGCTCCAAAAGTAGAGAAAAAAGATGATAATATTATTGAGTTTTTCAGAGCGGGCACATTAATCGACTACTTCCCTACCCGTCGCAGTTTTTATTCAAGCAGCGCAGACTATAACGATTTAGTTTCTAAGTTTTATAGTAATTTAGCTGCCATAGCATTGGCAGACAAACAGCTGGATATTGCTTACTCACTTATTTTACAAGCAAACAAATACACTCCCAATGATCCTGAATTATTTAATATAGCGGGCGTTTTGCATCGTCGGGCTGGTGATTTACAAAGCGCTAAAAACATCTATCAAACAGCACTTAGTAATAATGAAATAAGTATTAATTTAATCAGCAACTATCAGCTTTTAGCTAAAAAATTAGGCGATAAAGAGCTTGTTAAAGAGCTCACCTCACAATTAATTAATAAAGAGAAAGACCCATACGAATTACTAGTGATCGCTAAAAACAACTTACAAGCTGGCCACGCTCATCAGGCTAAAGCACACCTTGAGCAAGCGATTACTAAAGCGCCTTACATTGCTGAGCTATACTTGGAACTCGCAAAAGTTCGCTATCAACAAGGTAATATTAAACAAACACAAACCTTACTTGAGAAAGCAATTGAACTAGAACGTGATAATCAAAAACTCGATGTATATCAAGCTAAGTTACTGTCGTTACAAATGGACAAATAACTTAGCCAAACCGTGGTTAACTTTAAACGCTAAAGGGAATAATAAAAGCTCAGCCACGCACGCATTTCATCTTCAAAACTGTCGCCTTCTACTTGCGACAGTCCCATATTAAACGTTAAATCGTTTACGCCTGCAGGCCCCATTCCAAAGCTAAAATCACCTTGGTATTTTAAGCCGTAGCTTTGTGCGTATACGGTGTCGTCGAGTTGATGTTGCTTATAATAAAGCCACGGCATGCCTTCTTTAAAGCTAAAGCCGCCACCGTAGCCTTGATAGCGCTTTGCAGTTGCACTGTAAAAAGGCAGCTCAGATGAAAGTACATATTCACTATTTTGCTGCTGATTAATAAGATTTGAGCTAAAGCCACCTAATGCAAGGCTGCTGTCGTCACGTTGCTTTTGATCAAAGTTTGCATAAAGAGGAATACCAAACGCTTTACCAAAAATTTTGGCTGCTAAATCATAACCTTGCCAATTATTACTTTTGCTACTGCCATCGTACCAACTCGCATAAATACTTTGGCCTATAGCAAAGTCTTGACGATCATATTGCCAATTTTGAGCAATACCTAAACGCGTCCAACTTTTATGGCTTTGCTTATAATCAGTGTAATTGTAGGCAAGCTCTGGCATTAAACTTAACTGTCCAAATTTAACGGGATAACTTATTGCGGCAAAACCACCACGGGCATCCATGTCTGCACTTAGACTTTGCTGATACTGGCGCGATGTATCTAAATTGTAGTCAAACAGTGCAAGTTTCAGTTTTACATCAAGCGCATTATATTTTGCCTGCACATAACCACCGTGCAATGCCCCATCGTGTAAATCAGTGCTATAACCCGCTTGTAAGTCGAGCTGCTTTAATAAGTCGCTACTTTTAATGCTTAAATCTAACAAACTGGTAGAAGCCGAATAATACTGAGAGCCAAGCGCAAAGGTAGCGTGCTGGTCGAGCACGTTGTAATTTGTTTGCGCTGTAGTTTCGTGCTTATATATTTTAGCTTTTGGAAGTGTATGTTCGTTTACTATTAGCAGCGGTGCTTTTTTGTTAGCTGCAAACTCAGTAACTACAGTGCTTTTTATAGCTTTTGGCAGTGTTTTTACATTTGGCCCATCTGCAGTTATCGAAAAATAGAGTAACGAGCCATCAGCCATTTCAATTGGGTGGGCAACGGCATCTTGCCCTTGGGTTAACTTGGTGAGTGTTTTACTCTCTATGTTGTAGTTATAAATATCGGTGGCGCTATTTAAACCTGCAACAAAGTAAAGTGACTCGCCATTATGGCTAAAGCTTGGCTGACTTAAATATTGATACCCGTTTGGCATAGGTACTGACAGCTGTTGTTCGCCGTTTACACCTTGTATATACAATTGCCAATTTTCATTTAATGACGTTGATAAATAAGCTAATTTAGTTTCATCAGGACTGAGTATTGGGTAATCGTAAGTTGTCTCAAGGCTTTTTGTAAATAATGGTGTGATGGTTTGCGTATTGAGATCAACCTTTACTAATTCAGAGTAGCCATCTCTTATTTGCTCGCCATACAAGGTTTCGCCGTTACTGGTTACGCTAAATCGTCGTATACCAGCAAGTTCGGTAAGTTGTGTAATATTTCCAGTGTCAGTGTTATAGCTAAATATGTCAGACACTTTGTTATAAATACCCGACTCTTCATTGCTGTACGCATTGAAATATAAAGTTGTGCTATTTACCCATTGAGGATTTGCAATACCGGCTCGGTTAATTTGATTAAGCAATTGTTTTTGTTCGCGCTTAAACACACTGGGCGCTGTATCGGGAATATCTTGTGCATCGTTTTCGAGTAGCTCTTTTTGCGCTTTAGTAAACTCTTCTTGCGCTTTAATGTTGTCATCCGTGCTATAAATTATAAGCTTGGTATTACTCTCTTTATCTCGCTCAACAATCGCAATTTTACTACCATCTTTTGAAAGTACTGGGTTACTTGCATATAAGTTAAGCTCAAGCCAAAGTTCACTATTAAGTAACGGCTCCCCTTGCTCTATTTGCATTGCTTTATAGGTATATTCAGCTATAAATCGGCGATATAGCTTGGCTGCACTTTGCCCAAACACACCGCTAAATGCCTCATCAAAATTCCGCGTTTTTACGCCTTGCATTCGCGTCCAAACACTATCGAGTGTTTGTTCTGAATAGTTTTTCTCTAACCAATTTAAAAAGCGACTACCCATTAAATACGCCATTGAGCCGCCCATAAAGCCCTGCTCGCCATTTAACTGCCCATAGGTTGGCAGTGCGCCCTGTTGAGCAAATTCTCGCAGTATTGACTCTGAGTAGTTATCAAACAAACGCCCACGACCCGTCATTTTAGACTCAATCAATGTGGCATAACCTTCGGCTACCCAGCGCGGCGTATCACTGTAGGTTAAGTCGTATAAATCCCATATACCACGTACTTTCTGCTGCCAGTCATTGCGTGTAGGCTGTGCTAAGTGCACTAAGTGAATATATTCATGCAGTACAAGTAATTGCTGCCAGCCAGCGCTGTTTGATATAACGGTGTCGGATTGTGGTGGGGTTGTAAAAAGTGCCATTACAGGGTTACTTGAGGTAGGTAGCGCAAAGCCGTTTGCTGCATTTAGGGGATCAAACACCACTACATCAACTGTTTTATCAAGTGCTCTGTTTTGCTGCTCAAGCACTTTGGTGCGTACTATTTCAAGCTCTGTTGCAGTTGATTTAGCAAAATCAGCATGCTCAACACTGTAGTGAATGTTGAAATGTTCAGTATGAATAGTTTGCCAATCGGCTGCAAAGCTTGGTGCTGCTAGTAATAAAGCTGATGCGATAAGTGTTTTTTTCATGAGCGTCCCTAAAAGAATTCCTTAATACCATCTAGGGTATTATTAAATGTCTTTCATGGGCAGTAAGAAAGTGTAATAAAGCATGTGCAAATGTGTATTTACACATGTTTTATTAGGGGAGTTTACATCCAGCTGCGAGTATCTGACTCAATCTGCTTAATTGTAAAATCAATAATAAAGTCAGCATCTTGCTGCTTTATGTAGGGCATAAATACAAAGCCAGAAGCAAGTTGTATATACAGGCTTTTTAAGCCTGATTTTCTCATTAAGTACGTACTTATACTGCGTGCACTTTGCGCTTTATAAAGCTCAAAAACACGGTAATGAACGCCAATCATACCTTTGCGTACAACCATGTAAAATCGACCATTATCCTCATGCATGTAATAACCATAACGCTGATACGACAAAGTTACCAAGCCAGAAAACACCACCAAAACACCAAGGCTAATCAAAGTATTAATATCAGCAATAAAACAAAAGCCAAACACTAATACACTGGGTAACAGTGAATAAAAGCCTAAATTTTTATACAAAAGCGCTCGCTCTGCGCGCTTAAAAGCGAGTTTTTTACTATTAAACCACGGGTAAATCCATTGGCATACACTATCAACTTGTTCGCTATTTAATACAGGTAATACTAAGGTTTGTTTATTTTTTTTAGCCGCAACACCGGCTGCTATCCCGCCGCTACTTGCTTGCAAGCACTCAACGGTAAATCGCTTTAGTAATCGCCCCATTAAGTTTTGCTTAATAACAATAGATTGCACTTTATCCATGCTCATAGAAAGCTGATGGCGCTCTAACAAGCCAGCAATACGTTTAAATTTTTGACCTTTAAAATAAAGCTCAAAGTTATAAAAACGAATAAGCGACATAGTCACCGATAGCATTACAGCCACCAAAACTAACAAAACAATTAAGGTGATCATCGCAAAGGTAGCAGCACTTGCCAGCATACCAAGCTCTTGTTGGTAAAAGCCTTCTACTTTCGCAATAATTTGCTTCTCTAAAAAATCAACAATCAGGTTTATAAAAGGGGCCAAAGCAGCGATTGCTAAAATAGCCATATTCGACATCAAACCAAATTTGGCTATTTCTTTATTGCTAATGCTTAGGCTGTTTTCGATAGTGTCTGTTTCGCTTTGTTCAGTATTTGGTGCTTCTTGTTGTTGCTGCGCTTTAAAATCAAATATTTGTTTACGCATTTGCTGTGCGTAATCTTTTGTGACGCCAGGTAAAACAACTTCTTGTGACACACTGCCAGCTGCATCAAAAATACAATTAACTAAGTTTACGGGGGTAAAATAAAATGGCTCGGCAATATTAACGTTTTGCACACGGCCAAATTTAAGCGTAAGTCGCTCTTTTTTAAATACACCTTTGTTAAGCAATATTTCGTTGTCGCTACTAATACAAAACTTAAAATTTAAATAATATAAAAATGAGTAAATAAGCAACGAAATTAGCGCAATCCCACCTGCAACCTGCGCCCAAAACAACTTATTTTCTACTTGAGTAACAAACACGACAAGCATAGGCAGTAAGTTTAAAAGGCCATCTTTTACAAAGCGCACACTAAAGTGCACAACAAAGTATAAAAGCGCCCAGGGCGATACTTTTTGCCAGTAAATAGGGCTCGCTTTATCTTCGATAGTTGCATTACTCATCGACTAAAGTTGCCTGAGTAGTTGCGTCGTCTTGGCGGTAGTTTTGTACAAATTGGCGCATATTTTTACAATCATCATGGGTTAGCCCACTAATTTGTAAATCGGCACTTACACCGCCAGCGCTAAATAATTTAATACTCGCAAGGCTAAGTTTTCGCTCTATTGGCCCTTGGTGTATTTCCATATGCTGTACACGCGCTAAAGGTAATACCGTCACTTGTTGCCAAATAACGCCTTTTTTAAAAGCAATGTCATGATTTCGCACTGCAAAACCTCGCAACCTCACACTTATTATGTTGTACGCCATAGATACGGCCACCAAAATTGGCATACCAATTAGCAAATACGTTTGTGCATTATTAGCAAAGGCTTCATTAAAATAACAAACAGCAATAAGCGCTCCAATTAGCGGTACATAAAACAGAAGCGAGCTAAGTTGTGTATGTAATAAGGCTTTATCAGCCAATGGCTTAAAGCTAATATCACTATGCTTTGGTAAATCCATTATTTGTTGATTGTTAAACACTATTTGTCCCTATTTCTGCTTTTAATTATGACTAGCTTACCAACTAATGGTGGTTATTAAGGTGTGGCTTTGTTTTGGCTCAAGCGTTACTTTATCTGTCAGTACATTAGCGGCCTCTAGACACAGCATGGTTTTATACTCATCGTCAGCAAAGTTAGATAAGCGTTTTGATTTTTCTATCCATGGGTTCCACAGTACACACGAACTGGAGTTTTCGCGGCTCACATTAATAACACCTTCTGGCGTATTAATGCTTTGCATTGTACTTGCTTGTGTATAAACCATGTCGGTTTCGCGAGTAAAGCTTACAACATCATTTTGTACAAATGGCCCTTCACTAAACTCAATATATTGCGCGCCTTGCAAACCATCTACATGGGTCTTTGTAATGTCTGATGTAGGAAAATAGGTATGCAGCGCTTGAGTAAAGCTAAATGGCGCACTCCCTAAGTTAGCGGTCGTTAAGCGAACCTGTAATTTATCGCTTAATACAAATTCAACTTTTAATGCTGACTGATGTGGCCAATACGTTGTATTAACAAGCTTCATGGGTAGCTTTAAACTAACTGTAATTTGCTCATCAGATTCGTGTACTTCATCAGCTTGCCACACGCTTGTGCGCGCAAAACCATGGGCAGGCCAGCCATCATTAGCGTGTGTACCAAACCACGGCCAACAAATAGGAATACCACCTCGAATACTTGCCCCTTCTTGATAGGTTTCGTCTTGTGATACCCATATAAGTGGCTTGTTATTTTTAGGGATAAACTCGGTAATTTGCCCACCTTGCAAAAATATTTTTGCATCGCACTTTGAGCTAGCTATTTTAATAAACTCAAGACCGGTTTCGCTTTGCTCAATGCTAACTGATGGCGATAATTTCATACCTTCCCCTATAATACTGATACTAAAGATTTTTAATATTTGTGCAGAAACAATAATGCATGCTTAAAGTATACGCTATTGATATTAAATATTGATTGCTGAATTTGTTCATTGCCGATTAATACATATACAGTAAACTCACAAACAATTACTTTGTACTAACAGCTGTAAATGAATAATACTAAAGTCTATACAATAAGACTTGCCAATTATTCACAACATACGTACTGTGCGCAACTTAATGCACACAAGATGCTAAGAAAATTTACTATAATTTAAACAATATAATTTTACATTAGTTACTGCTCTAACTATTAAAAACCAACAAAAGCGGCCTAATGTGCAATATATTGTTTGAATTCAATTTATTTGATGTGTAACATTTCGCGATTACGGCAAACTACCGCCCCATCGATGAGATAAGCAAATGCAAAAATATGACGAGTTATTGGTTTCTTTACGTAAAGTGATCCGCGCGATTGACTTACATTCTAAGCAGCTAAATAAAACTTCGGGTTTAACTGGCCCACAATTGCTTATAATGCAAGAAGTTAAAAAAACCGATGGAATAACGGCGAGCCGTATTGCTCAAAACGTAAATTTAAGCCCAGCAACGGTCACCAATATTCTCGACAGAATAGAAAGCAGAAACTTAGTAACACGCGTACGCAGTCAAATGGATAAACGCAGAGTGAGCTTATACCTCACCGAGAAAGGAAAAGAGTTACTTGATAAAGCACCTCAGCCATTGCAAGAACACTTTATTGAAAAGTTTTCTGCGCTTGCTGAGTGGGAACAGAGCCTTTTACTCTCATCAATGCAGCGTGTAGCCGCGATGATGGATGCAGATAAATTAGATGCATCGCCCCTTCTAGAAGTTGGTGCACTTACTCAAGCTCCTAAAGAATAAACAATAAAAAAAATACATAGTTTTGTACTTACTCTAAACGTAAGGCGTTTTTTGACGTCTTGAATTTTTTATTTTTTAATCACAAGCAGAGCGGCTATTATGACTAAACTCTCAAAATTAACACTAGCACTAGTCCTAGGTGGTGTTACAAGCACTTCTTATGCGTCTGATGATCTAGACACACTACAAAGCCAACTTAAACAGCTAAAGCAACAAATGCAATTGCTTGAAAATAAGTTAGCTGATGAAAAAACAAAACAACAGCAAATTAATAAGCAGCACGAACAACAAGTTGCAAACATCAGTAAAAAATCTGATCAAAAAGTAGTTGAAGTTGCCGCAGCTGAACCTGAGAAAAAAGATGAAGGCATTAAAGTTGGTGGAGCAATACGCTTTAATTACAGCACCAACACATACGATGAAGATACCCAAGATCGCGGTGGCGATTTTGATTTTGATATTTTCCGTATAAATGTATCTGGTGAGATTAACGATATTTCACTTAACGGCGAAATACGTTTTTACGATTACATGACCGTTGTTAAGTATGCTTACTTAGGTTACGAGTTTGCAGATGGCTGGGAAGGACAAGCAGGTATTGCACCCGTGCCTTTTGGTAATGGCCCATACAACTCACACAGCTACTTTTTCAGTACTAATTATTACGTAGGTCTAGAAGACGATTTTGATTTAGGTGTAGTAGTAAAACGTAAACTTAAAGATAACTGGAAACTAGACCTAGGCTTTTTCAAAAATGATGAGCTAGGTGGTATAGACGGTGGCTCTTCAGATATTAACCATCGTTACTCTTACGACATTATTGGTAGTCGTTCAGCAGAGGAAGGTACATACGATGCACCAGGCTCTCGCATAGGCGAATACAATACGTTTGCCGGGCGTGCAACATATCAAATTGAGCACAGCAAAAATATAACTACCGATGTGGGTGTATCACTATTAAGTGGTGGTTTACATGACGGTAACGATCGTGCAGGTAACTACGGTGCATGGGCATTTCATGTTGATAGCACAATTAACAACTGGAATATCCAATTTCAACACGGTGAATACGACTACGATCTAGACGACAGCAGCGACCGCTTTGTTGTTGGTGCGTATGCTTATTACGATACTGTATCTAGCGAAGCAACTATGACTAACTTTAACGTTGCTTATAATTACTCGCTTGATTGGGGCCCAGTTACCGACATTCAATTTTACAACGATTACGGCATTATTTATGACAAGTCTGACGATAGCGCAGATACATGGATGAACGTAACGGGTATGAGTGTTGCTGCAGGTGGTTTCTTTAGTTACTTCGACTTTATTCAAGCACGTAACCAGCCATTTATTGGCGGAACAATTATTGGTGATGGCGATACAGAACGTCGCTTCAACATAAATATTGGTTACTACTTCTAAACTGTTAACCGCATTTATTTTTAAAAGGGCAAACTTAGTTTGCCCTTTTTTATTGATTTTAAGCTTCGAATTAATAGCTATTTAGCCTACAATTAGAGATACCATAACACGCCTAAAAGAGCCTAAGTGAATATAAAAGCAGTGTTTATTTGTTATAAAAACTTATGGTTTAAAGCGCTTGGCTTAATACTTGTAGCCTTGGGTATTATTGGCATTGTGTTACCGGTCATGCCTACCACTATATTTTTTATTTTAGCGCTCACCTGCTTTACTCGCTCATCACCCGCGCTTGAACAATGGCTGTTAAACCACCCTCGTTACGGTGTAACTCTGCAGCAATGGCAAGCCCATAAAGTAGTGCCTGTTAAAGCCAAATGCTACGCCGCCATTGGCATGTTAATTGGATTTATATTTTTACTGTATTCAGCCGCCCCTATTTGGGTTATTTATCTCGTTGCAGTAATAGAAGTATCGGTAATGATTTACCTTATTTTAAGACCTTCCAGCCCCCCTAAGCATTAAATATTCATTTTTTACCTGCATACCACCTCTGTTTTAAAGTTTTTATGTAAAGATAAGTAAGTAAATTTGTAATAGCTAATGCAAATCATTATCATGTTGTAAATTTAATTTATTTACTGTTTTTATGTCGTTTATTAATAAGCGGGCTTTGTATAGCACAAGCCGAGCTCTACATATTTATATTTCTACAGCTTTGTTTTTTTTGCTTATTTTATTTTGTGTTAGCGGCATTGTGCTCAACCATATTGATTGGCTTAAAAACGACAAAAATAACGGCCAAGTAACGGCGGTAATTCCAGCTGAGCTAGTTACCAAAGCAAATGAGCAGCTAAATACCTTGCCAACGCTTTACCCAGAAATAGAAGCTTACTTAGCCGAGCAATATGCACTTACTAAAGTAAAAAGCATTGAGTGGGAAAAAGAAGACGCGCTTGTCATGCTCGACTACCCACTGCCTGCTGGGTTTGCTTACGCAGAGCTTGACTTTACAACTGGCGAGTTAAACCTTGATTACCAAACAGGTGGCTTTTTAAGCCTCATTGGCGACTTACATAAAGGCCGCCACAGCGGTGAAGTATGGAGTTGGGTGATTGATATATCTGCCGTACTAATGATTTTATTTGCTATCACCGGCATGATTATTTTGTTTCAAAATAGAAAAAAACGCTTAGCAGGAATATGGATAACCTTACTAGGAGTCGCAACTCCACTGGTTATTTATTTATGTTGGGTTCCACAAATAAAAGGAGTGTCTTAATGGTTAAATTTAAATTATTTATAAGCGCCGCATTACTGCTAGTAGCTGCGTTTTTTCAAACAACAGCGCATGCACAAACACCACAGCTAGAGGTTGAATTAACGCTTCCCGACTTAGAAGTACAACCGTATCACCGTCCATACGTTGCAGTTTGGCTTGAAACACCAGAGCGCAAACACGTTACAACGCTTGCACTTTGGGTACAAAAAGCAGAATGGTTTAAAGACTTACGCCAATGGTGGCGTAAAGCCGGTAAAAGCGATGCCAACTTTGACGGCATTAGCGGCGCAACAAAACGCGCGGGTACTTACACTATAAATTGGCAAGGTAACGATTTAGACGGTAACCCAGTAAAACCAGGTAAATACTTACTAAATATTGAAGTTGTACGCGAAGAAGGCGGCAGAGATTACACCCGCGTTGAGCTCGATTTAACAAAGTCGGGAAAAATTACAATTGATGGTAAAAACGAGTTTTCACAAAGTTTCGTCACTGTAAGCACTAAGTAGCTGCTACTTAATCATTTAAATTTAAGGAAATACAATGAAAATTAATTTATTAAAAACCGCATTAATCGGCGCATTGAGCTTATCTGCTTTAGTGTCAACTTCGGCAAGTGCACACGGACGTTGGTTACTACCTTCGCATACATCTTTATCAGGCGATAAAGCGCATTACGTAATGATTGACGCAAGTATTTCAAACGAAATTTTTGCACCTGACAAAGCCTTTAAACCTAAAGAAAAAGGCGCCGAGTACGACGACACATTATTAATGGCACTTGCGCCTAATGGTGAGCCAGTATCTGAAACGATCCGTGCTTACTACTTAAAACGTAAAAGCTCAGCTGCGGTAAGCTTAACAGAGCAAGGCACTTACCACATTGCAATGACCCAAAAGCCAATGTACATGACCTTCTATAAAAACGAAGAAGGTAAGCGCAAGCGTGTATTTGGTAAGAAAACAGACGCCGAGTTACCTAGCAATGCAAAAGATGTAACTACAACGAAGGTTGTTTCAACAGTAGACACATTTGTAAGCCGAAATGGCACCTCAAAGCCTGCCCTGTTAGGTTTTGGCTTAGAGCTTAGCGGTCCAACGCATCCAAACGATTTATTTGTAGGTGAGCAAGCACGTTTTCAATTACTACAAGATGGTAAATCTGCTGGTGAAGGCATTGAAGTAAGTATTTTAAAAGGCGACACACGCTACCGTAACGACCGTGGAGAAGTAAAAGTAACGACCGATAAAGAAGGTATGTTTACAATTACATGGAAAGAACCAGGCCTATACCTAATCGAAACTTCTAACAAGGTTACCGTAAATGAAGAAGGCGTAGATGCAGGACGTTATGCATTATTTACAACGCTTGAAGTTGCCCCTGAATAATTTAAATTACTAAATTTAAAAAATTGAAAGGCCAAGCATTTGCTTGGCCTTTTTACGTCTTACTAACTTTTATCTAAAATTCCCTTGAATTCGCAACCATTCGACACAAGATTGCAACTACAACGATCCAAACGCCTATATCGCGCGTAAACAGTGACCTTATATGTTAACAACTTAGAATATCTTAGATAGTTTTTATCTTTGCACTAGGGTAGTCGCTTCTATATGATGCGCTCCTTTTCGACTAGCAGCTCTTGGGGAACAATTAATGACTTTTAAGCGTTTATCTGCAAATAAACTAGCACTTAGCTTGGCCGTTACCACTGCACTTAGCACACCTTACTCTATGGCCGTTGCCGCAGAGCAAGATAATCAAGCAGAAAAGAATATCGAAGTAATTTCGGTTACCGGTACTCGCAGAAGCTTACGCAGTATTGCCGAAAGTACGGTACCCGTAGACATTATTACCAGCGGTGATATGCAAAGTACGGGTCAGCTAGAAATAAGCCAAATACTAGCAAACCAAGTACCTAGCTTTAACTACCCAAGTGCCACTATGGGTGATGGTACTGACCATGCAAAACCAGCTGTTTTACGTGGATTAGCACCCGATCACACATTAGTACTTATAAACGGTAAGCGCCGCCATGCCGGTGCGCTATTAAACTTAGCAGGTGTTGTTGGCCGAGGCTCTACAGCTGTTGATTTGAACATGATTCCAACCTCTGCAATTAAGCGTGTTGAAGTACTACGTGACGGCGCAGCCGCACAGTACGGTTCTGATGCAATTGCTGGCGTAATTAACATTGTACTTAAAGATGCCTCAGAAGGCGGTAGCGTAAGCGTAACGTACGGTAAATACGATACTCAAATGGCTGGTGTATCTCAGCTAGACAGCACCTATGAAGATGCAAACGGCGACTTAGCGTTTAATACCGGTGGCGACAGAGAAGTAAACGACGGTGCAACACGCACTGTTAGTGCAAACTCTGGTTTTGCGTTATCTGATAACGGCTTTGTAAACGTATCAATTGAATACCGTGATAACGACTCAACGCAACGCTCAGGCTTTGACCCACGCGAACAATACAGTCGCCTTGATGATGGCAGCCTAGACCCACGTGAATTTACTAT
The DNA here is from genome assembly GCF_030408075.1 of Pseudoalteromonas sp. APC 3358. NCBI lineage: Bacteria > Pseudomonadati > Pseudomonadota > Gammaproteobacteria > Alteromonadales > Pseudoalteromonadaceae > Pseudoalteromonas > Pseudoalteromonas sp. APC 3358. Next base: position 31,939 of record NZ_JASDCE010000014.1, on the reverse strand, counting down.
CGATCGTTACAACCACCGCTTTGGTAAAGCAGACCTTGAAGATTACGCGTTGTTTTACAACATGGGTTACGATTTAGATAACGGCTTAAACCTTTATTCATTTGGTAGCTACTCAAAGCGTGAAGGTAATTCAGGTGGTTTTTACCGCCGAGCAAAAGACAGCCGTAACGTTTTAGAAGTGTACCCAGATGGCTTTTTGCCGCAAATTGAAACAGACGTACAAGACTACTCATTTGCACTGGGCTTACAAGGCGAAACTAACGACTGGACATGGGATGTAAGTACCAACTACGGCCGCAACGACTTTGGTTTCGGTGTTGTAAATAGCATTAATACATCACTAGGTGCCGACAGCCCAACCGAATTTGACAACGGTGCATTGGTTTACGATCAGTTTTTAGTAAACGCAACAGCCAATACCACTCTCGATTTAGGCTTACCTGATGACGTATTTTTTACCGTAGGTACTGAATATCGCCACGAAAGCTACAAAATAGAAGAAGGCGAAGAAGCGTCTTACATCACCGCACTTGATAGCGATGGTAACCCAATTGCAGCCGGTGGCGCGCAAGTACTTGCTGGTTTTGGACCAGAAAGTGCGACTGACGAAAGCCGTCATAACATCGCTTTATTTGTTGAGTTTGATACCTACTTAACAGAAAAATGGAACGTAGTTTTAGCGGGTCGTTATGAAGATTACAGCGACTTTGGTGACACATTTACTTCTAAGCTTGCTTCGCGTTACAGCATTACTGAAAACCTATCGCTGCGCGGTGCAATTAGCACAGGTTTCCGTGCGCCATCTTTAGCGCAAAGCTCGTACCGCCAAATATCAACCGTACTTGAAAACAACCAACCATTTGAAGTTGGTCTATTCCCAACCGATTCTGCAGCAGCGCAAGCGCTAGGTGCACAGCCGTTAGATGCTGAAGAGTCAGTAAACGTTACTGCGGGCTTTATTTACACTCAAGGCAGCTTTAGCTTAACTGTTGATGCATACCGTATTGATATTGATGACCGTATTGTATTGTCTGAAAACTTAGAAGGCGATGCAGTTGTTGAAATACTACAAAATGCCGGTGAGCTAAATACCGAAAGCGTACGTTACTTTACCAACGCTATCGACTCACGCACGCAAGGTGTAGATATAGTTGCCACTTATAACTTAGATTTAGACAACTTAGGTGATTTACGTTTAAACGTAGCAGCTAACTTTAACGATACCGAAGTAACGCACGTAAACGACAACCCAGCACAGCTTAACTCACTAGGTGACGACTACGTAGTGTTTGCACGTCGTGAAGTAGGTCGCTTTGAAGAAGGCACGCCAGATAGCAAATGGAACCTATCAGCAGTGTGGAACTTTAACGAATGGCAAACAACGCTTCGTGCCACACGTTATGGTGAAGTCGCTGATATATCAACTACAGCTGATCGCGATGAATACCTAGACCCTAAATGGATCACCGACTTAGAAGTGGCATACCGTCCAGACGAATATTGGAAATTTGCCGTTGGTGCAAACAACTTGTTCGATCAGTACCCACAAGCCACCGTGGATAACATTGGTTACTCTGACTTTGGCCAAATATTCCCGTACACACCGTATGCGCCTTACGGATTAGACGGGCGTTTTTTATACGGTAATATTACTTACAGCTTTTAATTAGTTCCCTAATAAAAGCTGAGTAATTATAAAAGGATGCATCGCGCATCCTTTTATATTAATAATTAGTTATTTTCACCACTTATTAGTATTTCAACTTTCATAAAAAACCACCACCCTATATAAAACAACAGCTTACATTTCGGCCTCATTTTTGCTCTATATTGTTTATATAAATACAAACAATAAATACCAAAGGACTAAACATGAGCTCATCAACACAATTAAGCATTGCAAAACCACTTTCACTTATTGGCGGAATTTTATTATTAAGTGGCTGTGTATTTCATATATCGCCAAGCGTTGCCTCAGTAAAGCAAACTCAACAGCTATCACTGCCAAGCAATAATCTTGAGTATTTAAATGTGTTAAGCGGCGCAGGTAGCCTTGAAATAAAAGGCTCAAAAACGGCCACCAGCATTAGTGTTGATGCCACTATTTACACAGCCGACATTGAAGACGAATACGAGCTAACGCTCGAGCAAGACGGTAAACAGGCAAAGCTTGTTGCCCAAAATAAAAGCCGTAATGGCATTAGCTTTTACAGTGGCCAATCTCCAAGTATTAATTTAGTGGTTACTGTGCCAAGTAATCTAAATTTAGATATTGATGATGGCTCTGGCGACATTTTAATAAATGCTATGCAAAGCAATATTGATGTAAAAGACGGCTCGGGGGACTTAACTATAAGCGGTGCTAAAAACCTAACTGTTGACGATGGCTCAGGTGAAGTAACCCTTGAAAACATCGCAGGTAATTTAGAATTAACCGACGGCTCTGGCAGTATTCATATAAACAACGTAAGCGGCAATGCAACTATTGACGATGGTTCTGGCGAAATGCACGTGAGCAACATAACCGGTTCGCTAAACGTTGAAGATGGATCGGGTGATTTAGTGATAAGCCATATAAGCGGTGCAGTTAATGTTGATGATAACTCTGGCGACATGATCATTGAGCATATTGGCTCAAGCGTAACAATTGAAGACGGTTCGGGTGATATTCGCGTTAATCATGCAAAGGGGCTGACTATTACTGAGTCGGGCTCGGGCGATGTAAGTATCGATAATATTAGCGGTTCAGTAAAAGTAGCAGACTAACTTTATTTAAGCGTTATTTAACTGCCATTTAATATACTTTATGCCCTATCAATCTGGGCATAAAGCACTCCCCTCAAAGTATAAATTATTTAAAAGCAGCACTGTTTCACGTTAACTATTTCCTAAAATAATGAAAAAGTATTTATTTGATTTATTTTTTTGCTTTATAGCTAATTTGGGTACATATTAATATTCAACTTTTTAAAAGGATATTAATATTATGAAATGGAAGTTATTAATTTTAATTACTGCTTTATTCACCCTCGTAGCTTGTGGCTCTGGAGGTTCAGACTCCAAAACAGTAACTAAACCAGTCAGTACTAACACAAAGCCTATTGCAGTTATTACTACCGAGCAATCGGGATTTAAAGTAAATACCACCCTCGTTTTTAGCGCAGCACAAAGTAGTGACCCCGATGGCGATGCACTCACCTATCAATGGCAATTAACCAGCAAAAACGAACAAGTAGAAATACCGATTACGGTTAATAATGAAAGTACCGTTGAGTTTTCGGTATCTGAAGCACAAGAGTACCAATTAGTATTAACCGTGAGTGACGGCAAGCTTTCAAGCACACCTGCACAAAAACAACTCACCGTTACTGCAAATACCCAACTAATTGCTAACGCAGGTAGCACACAAACCGTTAAGCAAGGTGATGTTGTGCTTTTAAATGGCGCGCAAAGTAGCACAACCAGCGGCGCCATTAATCAATACAAATGGCAGTTTATTACTAAGCCTGTAGCAAGTAATGCAACGCTTGAAAATGCGACTCAAGTTAAAAGCCAGTTTGTTGCAGACGAAATAGGCGAGTTTAAAGTTGAGCTTACCGTTACTGATTCACAAGGTGATACAGCAAGCACTGTCGTACTCATAAAAAGTGAATCGCTTAATTCTAACTCATCGCCACAAGCGGTTATTAACGTAGAAAATAAAACAATTGCCCCAAATGAAGTTGTTACACTTTATGGTAACCAAAGCACTGATCCCGATAAAAACGATACGCTTAGTTATGCGTGGGCAATTACATCAAAACCCCAGGGCAGCACGCCTGCTCTTTCAAACATGCAAAATCATACCGCTGGATTTTCAGCGTCAACAGCTGGAGATTACTCGCTTTCACTCACTGTTACCGATCAACAAAGCGAAAGTGATACCGCATCAGTTACTTTAACTGTTACCACAAGTAATAAAGCCCCAATAGCAACACTTGAATCCGAACGTGATATTACGTTAAACGAATCAACCACTTTGCAGTGCCAACAATGTAGCGACCCAGACGGAGATACGCTGAGTTATAACTGGCAGTTACAAGCCAAGCCTGTAAATAGTGCATCGCAACTCACTAACAACAGATCAGCAACGCCCTCTATTGTTGCCGATAAAGAAGGCGACTACGTTGTAGTGCTTACAGTGTCTGATGGGCAATTAAGCTCAAACCAAGCAACCTCAGTACTGCACGCCAGTAGCAATAAAAAGCCTATTACTTTGGTAACTTATGAAACCTCCATAACGGTTGATGAACAGGTTTTACTTGATGCCTCAACTAGTTACGATCCAGAGGGCCAGCCACTAAGCTACCAATGGGAAATCATTTCGTCGCAAAGCCAAGCAACGCTTAGCAGTAATACAATATCAAAACCAACGTTTAGTGCATCAGTAGAGGGACAAGTGGTTATTTCGTTACGCACTAACGATGGCGTGCAGTTCTCTGACACAAAAACCCTAACAATTGATGTAATACAAAACGCATTGCCAGTAATTAGCTTCACGGGGGAGCAATCACGCTACGATGTAGTGGGCAATGTAGTTAAATTTGATGTAAGCCAAAGTTACGACCCAGAAGGAACCACTCTGGATTACGCTTGGACGCTATCAGCGCCTTCAGGCTCGAGCACCAGCTTAAGCAATACAAACCAAAGTATTACCGAATTTATCGCCGATATGACAGGTAGTTATACGCTAACCGTTATAGCAACTGATGCTGATGGCTTTTCAAAAAGTGTGCAATTTTCAATTACAGTAACCAGCTCTGCCCTACTTACCGGTCGCATTAAAGGGCAACTCACTAATATGCAAAAAGCGGCTATAAGCAATGCACAGCTAACAATTAATGGACAGCAGTACAGCACCAACACAAACGGCTTTTTTGATGAAGAGGTTAATTTAGCGCAAGGTGAAAAAATAACGATAACAACAGCAGATCAAAGGCTTGCAGCTGGGGAATACAACTCTGTAGCGATTACGCAAAGCAACTTTACTGTGGATATAGGCCAAAATAGCATGCCCGTTTTACAAGCTGTTGAGGTTTCGGTATTTGTGTGTGCTGAGTTTTCAGGCCCCGACACCATTAACCTACGCTTTAACATGGTAGATACACTTTTAGCGTCAGATAGCTTTCAATTTAGCTTTGATCAAACCAAACCACTTACTTTGCAAAAAAGCGGAAGTACTTACCTCGATAGCGAATTGGATATCGACCTACCTGCATCAGCCGAATTTGAAGTAACAGTAATTGAAACAAGCGTTGAAAATACAATCAGCTCAAACATTACTATTTACCATTCTGATTCAGGCCAACCAAGCTCAGCAATTATAAATATTTGTAATATTTAGTCCCCAACAAGCCCTTCAACATAAAGTGCTATTTTTAGCCCAGTAGTTATAACCATTAGTGTTATAGCTACTGATAAATAAGCAACTTTGAGCCATATAATCCATTGTATTTTATAAGCAGCTAAGCCATTCTAAAAGCCTTGATGTTATTAGGATAAACGCGTGTTAGAAATTGCTTTAATTTACTTAGCAGCAGCCATAGTAGCTGTCCCTATTGCAAAACGAGTCGGACTTGGCTCAGTGTTAGGTTATTTAATTGCCGGCATACTCATTGGCCCTTATGCGCTGGGTGTTGTGGGCGATCAAACAGATGTAATGCACTTCGCTGAATTTGGCGTAGTAATGATGCTGTTTTTAGTGGGCCTTGAACTACAACCTTCGCGTTTATGGACATTACGCCACTCTATTTTAGGGCTTGGTGGCTTACAGGTTGTGCTATCGGCAGCGGCTATATTTGCATTTTGTTATTGGTTTTTTGCCATGCATTGGCAAACCGCACTCGCCATTGGTTTAATGCTGGCGCTCTCCTCTACGGCTATTGTGTTGCAAAGCCTTGAAGAAAAAGGCTGGCTAAAGCAAGAAGCCGGACAAAACGCTTTTTCGGTATTGCTGTTTCAAGACATCGCAATTATTCCTATTTTAGCCCTATTGCCACTGCTCGCATTTGCCCCGCAAACTAGCACAAAAGAAATCAGCGATTCGATTATTGCAAGTTGGCCCGTATGGCAACAAGTATGTGTATCGGTCGCGGTTATTGCCGCTATTATTGCCGGCGGTAAATATGTATCGGCCCCGTTATTTAGATACATTGCCCAAACGCACATGCGTGAAATATTTACTATTTTTGCACTGTTTTTAGTGGTCGCTATTGCGCTAGTTATGCAAAGTATTGGTTTATCGCCTGCATTGGGAACTTTTTTAGCCGGCGTTGTACTTGCCGAGAGCGAATTTAGACACGAATTAGAAGCCGATATAGAACCCTTTAAAGGCTTACTTTTAGGATTGTTTTTTATAACGGTTGGCGCATCAATTAACTTTGAGCTGCTATTTAACGAGTTTAGTACTGTTATTGGCTTAGTGGTTTTACTTATTGTAGTTAAAGCCTGCATTTTATTTGCCCTTGCCGTTACCTTTAAAATTAACAGCAAACAGCAATTATTATTTGCCTTAGCGCTTGCCCAAGGGGGTGAGTTTGCCTTTGTACTTTTAAGCGTAACCACCACCTTAAGTATTTTAACGCCCGAGCAAACCAGCCTTGTTACCTTAGTTGTAGCGGTATCAATGCTAATAGCGCCGTTACTACTTATGGTTTATGAGCAAATACAAAAACGCAGCAGTAGTGCTCTGCCTGAGTTTGATAAGCCAGAGCAAATTAGCACCGCTAAGCACGTAATTATTGCGGGCTACGGACGTTTTGGTCAAATTATGGGGCGTTTACTGCACGCGCAAGGCTACGAAATTACCGTACTTGATCACAGCCCGAGCCAAATAGAATTACTACGCCGTTTTGGCAATACCGTATTTTATGGCGATGCCGCACGCCAAGAACTCCTTGAAGCAGCAGGCGCGCACACCGCGCAAATGCTGGTAATTGCAATTGATAACCCCGATAAAACCATTGAGATAATTAAGCTCGCGCATAAAAACTACCCGCAGTTAAAAATTGTTGCTCGCGCAATCGACCGCCGCCATGCGTATCAGTTACTTAATTTAAAAGTAGATGCGTTTAACCGCGAAACAGTCGACTCGGCTATTAACCTTGCCGTAGAAGCACTCGAGTTACTAGGTAACACTAAGCAAGATGCAGAGCGCGCCGGTAAATTATTTAGAGACCACGACCGCGCTGCAGTACTGCAACTTGCTGCATTATGGGGAGACGACGCCAGCTACGGCGTAGCCGTGCGCCAACGTATGGAAGATTTAAAACAAGTGCTGCAACAAGATAAACAAGCACAAAGCGATTTAAATACCTGCGACAGCGGCGATTGCGAAGACGGCTTAACAGAAGTAGCGAGTAAACCTAAAAAGCCTGATGATGCTCATTTGGAGTAGTTTAGGTAGTCGGGTTTGTAGTGTTAGCGGGCGCTAGTAACGCTACGCTAAACGAATCAAAATTGTGGGTTAAAATACTTAGCGAAAAACCTTAACCCACTGTTTTAATTTTTATTTACGTTAATTAAAGTAATGTTTGTTTTTAGCTTTAAGTTCTTTATTAACAAATGTGGCTAATTTTAGGACCTCAAACCCATATGGGACGGCATAATCCATAACCTCCTTGTTAAAATTTGGAATAGTTTCATAAAAATGTTCAATAGCTTTCTTCTTGTCTGATTTTCGTCCGGGATTGCAAAGCAGAATATTGAAAGATGAAGCAAAATCCCAATTATCTATAATGTTAACTTTTTCTTGGTATTTAGCATGTCTGTGGTATAAATTTGAAAGTATAACCACATCGACTTTATTAAATAACTCTTGATTGTGGAATGAGTCCTTTGTGAATAGTCCTTGCAACCCAGTTAAATAACTTGTCCATTTAGTCATATCCATCGCATCATCACAACACACTAAAAGTACATTAACTGCATCATCGTAATTTTCATCCGAAAATTTATCATGGGCTGAGATGAGGTAATCTTTCATGCGATTATCTAGATGCTTATATGTTTTTAGCTGTTTTCCTAAATCATTAAAATTATCTTGTAAGTTGGAAACTACACTTCGATATTCTGGCATTCTGCCAAGAGCTGACACCTTAAACGAATCGTCATTTTTCATGTGTTCTACCACAGAAAAATCAGCGCATTTCACTTCAATATTATACTTTGAATTATTATCAATAAATGAGCAATCGACGTCTTTAGGCGGATTAACCTTATCTTCATAAATAAAGTTAACTCCATATTTATCAGCGAAATACAAGCATACTGTTAATTCACATGCAGCTTGTAGATATTGAGCTTCATTTATAGAAGCTTTATCTACTTGAAGCTTTTTAGGTATATTGCGAATCTCAGATTTAGTTAAATACGGTCTGAGAGTTTCAATCAGTAGTTTAACTGATTCTAAATACTCATCTTTAGCATGTTGCTTACCAATATATGGGTGTTTAGGATTGATTGAATCTATCATGATACCTCTTATAAATTTAACAACTTTATCTGAGGACATTTCCTTACTTTCACAAAATGTCCCTATTGTGTGAACTTCTATTAATATCAAATAGTGTAAATTATTACCAACTATAAATATTGTGCGGCTGATAGTGTGTGTTTTATAAAAATGGAAAAGTGTTTGTAGTATTACTTGGGTGGGAATGGCTTAAATTAATCTACTTTTGAATACCAGCTTGTAGCTCATAGCCGCCTGTCATTTTTTTAGCTATGAACTACAACATTTAAAGACCTAGTGGTGGTGCCCGCCTTGAATAGCCTCGCCCTGCTGGTTGTAAAAACCTGTTGCGCTGTGCTCTATAAAACCAAGGTTTATCATTTTAGCTAAAAATGGGTCGCCTTCGTTATCGCCAATATCGGCGTAATCGGTGGTTTGAAAGCGATCCCACTGTGCAAATTGAGCACTAATTAATGGCTCATCAGTGCTTACATTATTAAGGCTAAGTAAGGTAGTTGTTTGGCTTTTTTTATTACTAATACTAAATGTTTTAACTAATTTTGAATGCGTAAAAAAGGCGAGGTTAAAGTCGTTGCCATTTTCGCTCAGTGTATAGTTTTTTACTTCACCGCAGCCTTTGCCTTGCGTGCTGACTAAGGTCATTTTTTTTATTAGGTGGTTATCCACCAGCTGACTTTTAGCACTCCAATTTTGTACGCCGCGTACTTCAGATGGTTGGTATTCAATGCCGCGTTGCTGGGCATTAAAGTAACGTATTGGTCGTATTTGGTTATTGGCTAAGTGCTGCCAAAGCTCGGTTATTACTTCACTTTGATGCGCTACTTGCTGGTTGTTTCGCCAAAGGATAAGTGACTCGCTACTTTGCTGCGCTTTATGGCTGTTGGTAATTTTATAATCGGCTTTTAAATGCTTGGCATCAATATCACATTGCGAGGCAAAGCTACTTGTACTTACAAGCGTGGCAATTATTAATAACGCTTTTTTCATTTAGCTATCTCTTATTTATATTTCAGGTTTATGGCAATAACATAACGATTATAAATGTCAGTTTAATGACAAAAACCCCGCAAAGTAGGCGGGGTTTTTATTTAGATATATTTAACTAAATTTATAACTAGCCGGTATTTATTGCGCTAGTTTTTCGTCTGCTATTTTTACAAAGTCAGCGGCAAAGTCCATTACATGGAATAAAAAGCTTTGCTCGTTTGTGCCTGTTACCAAGTGCGCACCTGGTCCCATTGCATAAACGCCTACGTCTTCACCTGCATGTGTTTCAGAGCCCATTGGTACCAATGCTTCTTGATGAAAACCAGGTGTTGTTGTATCAACATCTGTTAAATCAACACGCCCTGTCACTGGCGCAAAGGCGTAACCTGCATCGGCATCAGTCTCGCTACCTAGGTTTCTAAAGCCACCACCATTGGTATAACCAACCGTTGTATAAGGCATATCGTCGGCAGCTAAGCTTGGCTCAGTTGCGCCTACTGCAACCACTTTACCTAAAATTGGGTTACCGCGTTTAGGGTAACCGGCAATGGTAAATACATGGCTGTGATCGGCAGTTACAACTATTAATGTTTCTTCTGGGTTGGTGTTTTCCATCGCCACTTTAACGGCTTTAGCAAGCTCAATAGTGTCGTTTAACGCGTTATAAGCATTACCCGCATGATGCGCGTGGTCAATTCGACCCGACTCAACCGTTAAGAAAAAACCTTGCTCGTTGTTATCAAGTACGTTTATTGCTTTTTCGGTCATTTGCGAAAGCGAAGGCTCACCTGCAACATCGTTTACGCGGTCAGCTTCGTACTGCATGTGGGACTCGTTAAATAAGGCAAACACTTTAGTGGCGTCGTCACTTATTGCATCAAAACCGGTTTGATCCATTACGTACGTACCATTTGGATATTGCGTTTTCCACTCTGCGGTTAAGTCGCGGTTATCTGTTCGATCCCCTTCAACAGCACTTACTGCATCGGCTGAATTAAACGCGGCATCTTTTGGTAAAAAGTGACGACGACCGCCGCCCATTACTACGTCAATACCGTCTACATCAACACCACTAAAGCGTGCTTCTAGGTTGGCTTCAAAGTTAACCAGTTGCGATGCAATGTCTTCACATGTTGCGGCACTTTCTGGCATATCGGAGATATCTTCCCAGTTACGCTCTGCCGATTTAGCATACGTTGCAGCTGGTGTTGCGTGAGTAATACGCGCTGTAGAAATAATCCCTGTTGCTTTGCCTGCAATTTCAGCAAGCTCTAACGAGGTAACAAGTTCGTGCCCTTTGCCTGACGCACAATTACCACGTTCAACCGCTTCATCAATACCAATAACGCCTGCGTCGGTTTTAACACCCGATGCCATTGCGGTCATAGTGCCTGCCGAATCTGGCGTTTGCGCATCTACGTTGTATGTTTTTACAAAGCCCGAAAAAGGCATAGTTTCAAAGCTTAACTGGTGATCTTCACCCATTTCGCCCTCTAACTGACCCGCTAAAATACGTGCTGCGGTTATGGTAGAAATACCCATACCATCGCCAACAAATAAAATAACGTTTTTAGCTTTGCCTGATTCAGTAACAATGTTGCTACTGGCTGTTTGTGCAGCACCTAATTTTGTTTGTGCTTCACTAAACCAAGTATTACTAGTGAGCGAGGCTAACTGCTCGCTTGTTAACGACGTTGCAGGTGCATTACACACTAAATTAGTTGAGTTAACTTCGTCGCTGTCTAGCACGTCGTTATTATTGGTATCTGCGCCTACTTGCGTCTCTACACCGCCATTAATGCACTGCTCAGAGCCTACTGCAATAGCGTTATCTACTGCGATAATATTATTTTCATTTTTGTTATCGTCACTCGAGCAACCTGCTAGCGCGACCATTACTGCCAAAGAAAGTACCGTTAATTTGTTCATGTTAGCCGCCATTATTGCTGAGTTAGTTCAAGAGCTTGATTAATTAAATGAAATACAACGTTTTGTTCAATTACGCCTTGTGCTAGCTGAGCACCAGGACCTTTAGCATGCAAAGATATGTCTTCACCTGCGTGTGTTTCTGACCCCATTGGTACGGTTGCTTCTTGGTGAAAACCTGGGGTTGTTGTATCAACGCCATTTAGCTCAACACGCCCTGCTACAGCAGCACTTGTGTAGCTTGCATCAGCATCAGTCTCGTCGCCTAGATTTCTAAAACCTAAGCCATTTGCGTAACCTACGGTGGTGTACGGCATATCGTCGGCGGCTAGGCTTGGTGTTGTTGCACCTACTGCAACTACTTGACCTAATATTGGATTACCACGCTTAGGGTAGCCTGCAATAGTAAATACATGGCTGTGATCGGCGGTTACTAAAATAAGGGTTTCTTCTGGGTTGGTGTTATCTACCGCTGCTTGCACGGCTTTAGCAAACTCAATGGTGTCGTTAAGCGCGTTGTATGCATTACCCGCATGATGCGCGTGGTCAATTCGACCCGACTCAACCGTTAAGAAAAATCCGTTATCGTTTTTACCAAGCACTTCAATTGCTTTAGTGGTCATATCGGTAAGTGAAGGCTCGCCCGCTACATCGTTTGCGCGGTCAGCTTCGTATTGCATGTGGGATTCGTTAAATAAACCAAATACTTTAGTGGCGTCGTCTGCTATTGCATCAAAGCCTGTTTGATCCATCACATACGTAGCATCTGGGTATTGTGTTTGCCACTCAGTTACTAAGTTGCGCTCGTCAGTGCGGTCGCCTTCTATAGCGCTTACTGCATCTGTTGAGTTAGCTGTTTCGTCTTTTGGTAAAAAGTGACGACGACCGCCACCCATTACAAAATCTAGACCGTCTACGTCGGTCCCTACAAATCGTGCTTCTAGGTTTTTTTCAAAGTTAACCAGTTGCGATGCAATGTCTTCACAGCCACCCGTTACGGCATCTTCTGGCATATCTGATACGTCTTCCCAGTTACGATCAGCCGATTTAGCATATGTGGCAGCAGGAGTTGCATGAGTAATACGTGCTGTAGAAATAATACCGGTAGATAGCCCTTTAATTTCAGCCAATTCGGTCGCGGTAAGAAGCTCGTTACCTGCCACTGTTGAACACACGCCGCGTTCAATATCTTCGTCTACACCAATAACGCCCACATCGGTTTTTACACCGGAAATAATAGCCGTCATCGTGCCTGCTGAATCAGGAGTTTGCGCATCTACGTTATACGTTTTAACTTGTGCAGAGTATGGGAACTCTTCAAAGCTTAAATAACCTTCTTCGCCAGATTGGTTATTACGCTGTCCTTGTAAAATGCGCGCGGCGGTAAGTGTAGAAATACCCATGCCATCGCCCACAAATAAAATGACGTTTTTAGCTTTAGTGGCTTGTGTAGCCTGCGCTTGTGCTGTTTTTGTTGTTAGTTTAGTTTGCGCAGCGCTATACCAGCTGCTGTCTTTTTGGCTTTGCGGTAGTACATCAGCATGGCTAACTGCGCTAAACGCAAATGTTAGCGCGATTGCCGCAGCGACTTTTTTAATTTTCATCCGTAATTCCCATTGTTTAGTGGTTATTTTTTGAAATGTGTAAACACAAAAAAGATCAACCGCTGCACTATAGAAAACAGATGTGACTGATAAAGGTAATTTTGATGAAAGTAAGATGACTAAACTATTACAAAAATAAGTCATAAAAAAAGCGCAACGTGTTAGACGTTGCGCTTTTAAGGGAAATTATTGAGGGAGTTATTTAAAATCTGGCGAAAATGCTATATCTAACCCAGAGCGCCTGTACATGAAACCACTACTACCTTTGCAGGAGAGTTAAATTCGTCAATTTCAGCTTTAGTGTAAGTAATATCACCGGTACTACGGGTAAATTTAATCGAGTAATTGTATTTATAACACTGAAAAACCAGTGGCAAACCCATTGAAAAAAAATCCATCAAGTAATGTGCTTACTCCACCTGAGATTAAAATGAATAAGGACGATTATTAAACATAATATGCAGTTTGCCTCAATAGAAAATTACTGCGGTAGCATACGCTTAATCAAGAAACGCAAATATGCGTAAAAGGCTTCACCTATGATATAACTACAAGTGGATTAAATTTAATGGTAAATAACAATGAGTAACTCTATGTTTGATCACAAATTAAGTAGCCCAAGCTTGGATTTTCAACCACTCTACTTACAAGTCGCTGATAGTATAAAGCAACTCATTGTTAAACGGCATTGGTTGCCCGGCGAGGCTTTACCTAGCGAATTTCGCCTTGCTGAAGAATTTAACGTAAGCCAAGGTACTGTTCGTAAAGCGCTTAATTTATTAACCGACAATAAAATAGTAACTCGTCGCCAAGGCGTTGGTACATTTGTATCAGAGCATACCTCGCAAGATGCCTTATTCAGGTTTTTTCCGTTACAAGCCGACGGTGAAAGTGACAACTCACCAAAGGCGGAACTGCTATCGGTTGAGCTTTGTGTAGCGCCTGCTGAAGCTATAAAGGCTTTGCAGCTAAATAAAAAAGACAAAGTTACTAAGCTAGTTCGCAGGCGTATTCTCGATAACGAGTTTTGCATGAGCGAAACTATATACCTACCGCAAAGCTACTTTCCTGATATACATAAAAGTAGTGATATACCGCACACTTTATATCATTACTATCAGAGTAAATTTAACCAAACGGTGCACAAAACCCAGGACAGTATTAAAGCAGTACTTGCTACAATAGATGATGCAAAAATGCTTGCTATAAATGCAGGCGATCCATTGCTGTTAGTATCGCGTATTACCGAATCAATCGAAGGTAAACGTATTGAATACCGCCTAACTAAATGCCGTAGCGATCACTATCATTACCAAATTGAGCTCGACTAGTTAAACGTACTTAAACTACTAATTAGCAATCTTAGCGCGTATTTTTTAAAGACAGCAAGCCTTACCTTGATGGCTTTCTGCTGGCTTTCCATTCACTAATCTGCCGCTTTGCTGTAAACGCAGCATGATTCACATATTACATAACGCGTCTTCGAGATAAATGCCTATTGAAATAATTAAGTACCCTCCTTCCAGTAGGGTTCTATTTATTAAGCTTAGAGTAAGAATATTGTGTACAAACGGTATGAAAACTAATTTAGGAAAGCTTACCGAAGTAGGTATGAAACCCATTATTTTAATTGTGGCTGAAACACTTTGGATTGCATTATTAATACTTGGATTTGTAATTTGGAGCTAATGAATCAAGTTATTTAAGGTATATATCAAAAAAATCAGTAGATAATTAGGTCATGTTTTAACCACTTAAAACTTGCATTTTACCTACTCTAGAACCGCATGCTAATACAAACATAAAGCATTGATTAAATTAAAATTAACCTAAATTAAGACGCAAAAAAGATCACCTAAATCATGACTGGTTAGTTAAAAAACAAACAAACTAATAAAGCACTTACTCTAAAATAAATTTACAATAGGGCTTGGTATATAGCTCAATTTACTGTTATCCTGCTTGGCATCGGGTTGACAGAAAACCCTATTTATTTGTAAGTACCACGTTGTTTTAGTAATAATCCTTCGCGTTATCCTCAGTTAAATGTATGTTTTCTTCCTGTTAAATTGCCTAATTTAAGGCGCACTTTTATTAATTCTTAGGATACTATTATGTCTAATACTACAACTGGTACAGTTAAATTTTTCAACGAAGCAAAAGGTTTTGGTTTCATCGAGCAAGAATCTGGTCCTGACGTTTTCGCACATTTCAGCGCAATCTCTGGCGACGGTTTCAAAACTCTAGCTGAAGGCCAACGTGTACAGTTTACTGTTACTCAAGGTCAAAAAGGTCCACAAGCTGAAAACATCGTTAGCATCTAATTGCTTTCGTTAAAATGGGTTAGCAATAACCCATTTTGAATATTAGTTTGAAAGAAGTTTTGTTTTATTTGTTAGTACCCCGTTGTTTTAGTAATAATCCTACGCGATATCCTCAAGTTAACTATTTTTTCCGGCTCAATCGCCTCTTTTCAGGCACACTTATATTAATTTTTTAGGATACATATTATGTCTACTACAACTACTGGTTCAGTAAAATGGTTTAACGAAGCAAAAGGTTTTGGTTTTATCGAGCAAGAATCTGGCGCAGACGTGTTCGCACATTTTAGCGCAATCTCTGGCGACGGTTTTAAAACTTTAGCTGAAGGCCAACGTGTACAGTTTACTGTTACTCAAGGTCAAAAAGGCCCACAAGCCGAGAACATTGTTAGCATCTAATTGCTACACAATTTAATGGGTTAGTAATAACCCATTTTGAATACTAGTTTGAAAGAAGTTTTGTTTTATTTGTTAGTACCCCGTTGTTTTAGTAATAATCCTACGCGATATCCTCAAGTTAACTATTTTTTCCGGCTCAATCGCCTCTTTTCAGACACACTTATATTAATTTTTTAGGATACATATTATGTCTACTACAACTACTGGTTCAGTAAAATGGTTTAACGAAGCAAAAGGTTTTGGTTTTATCGAGCAAGAATCTGGCGCAGACGTGTTCGCACATTTTAGCGCAATCTCTGGCGACGGTTTTAAAACTTTAGCTGAAGGCCAACGAGTACAGTTTACTGTTACTCAAGGTCAAAAAGGCCCACAAGCTGAGAACATTGTTAGCATCTAATTGCTAAACAATTTAGTGGGTTAGAGATAACCCATTAATATATTTACCTTTATAATTATTTAGTCGAATATCTTCAAAACCTCCTCTGTAAATATTTTCCAAGCGCAATCTCATTTGTATACACAACTCATTAATTAGTACATTTTTAAACACATTTACTACTATCTCTCTTGAGCGAAAGCTTTGTATTGCCTACAATAGCGCATACTTCATTCAATATAGAATATGACCATGAACGACACTACCGCAAAACCTGCTTTACCAGATCGCCTTTCTATTAATCCACGTAGCCCACATCATGTGGAAGAAGTTTTTGAACACGATATTGGTATCACGTTCAACGGCAAAGAGCGTTTTGATGTTGAAGAATACTGCATCAGCGAAGGTTGGATAAAGTTTGCATCTCCAAAAGGCCTTGATCGTCGCGGACAACCACTTTTACTTACAAGAAAAGGCACTGTTGAAGCCTTTTATAAGTAAGCTAATACTACTTACTAAAAAAGCGACACCATATTGGGTAGTCGCTTTTTTTGTGCCCTTTTAATAGGTTGAGCTTTTTTCATGCCCAACCTGATGAAGTTTCATTATGATTTTTTAAAAAATATGTTTGAATAGCGCCATAACATTTAGACATATAGAAGTCCATAAGTGAAAAAGGTAACGATTTTAGATGGCGGCATGGGACGTGAACTTAAGCGCATTGGCGCTCCGTTCTCACAGCCACTTTGGAGTGCACAGGCACTTATAGAAGCTCCTCAATATGTAGCACAAGCTCACCAAGGTTTTATAGATGCTGGCGCCGAAATAATTACGGTTAATAGCTACGCTTGTGTGCCGTTTCATTTAGGTGAAGAACGCTACGAAAGCCAAGGCGCGTTACTCGCAGAGCAAGCTGCCCTTATTGCTAATAAAGCAGCAAATAATGCAAAGCAAAACGTACTGGTTGCAGGATCACTACCACCTGCATTTGGTTCATACCGTCCCGATTTATTTGAAAGTGAACGTGCTTTTACTATTTTAAATACCTTATACAATGCACAAAATCTCCATGTAGACCTCTGGCTTGGCGAAACAATATCGAGTATTGAAGAAGCACAAGTAATGGCAAGCGTACTTAAAGGCTCAACTAAGCCATGTTATTACGCATTTACCCTAAGTGACGAAGTAACTGAGCAGGCAACGCTGCGTTCAGGTGAGCTGGTAACCGATGCCATAACCGTACTACTTGAGCAGCAAAACATTGCAGGTATTTTCTTTAATTGCTCTATTCCTGAAGTTATTGAGCAAGCACTGCGTGATACTAATAACGTATTAACTAAGCAAAATAAAAAAGTAACGTTAGGCGCATTTGCTAACAGCTTTACTCCTATTTCAAGTGCTCACAAAGCAAATGAAGCAGTGCAAGACTACCGTGATTTATCTCCTGACGAGTATCTGGAATTTGCAAAACAATGGCATAGCCTTGGCGCTAATATTATTGGTGGTTGCTGCGGAATTAACCCAAGCCATATCGAAGCACTCGTGCAATGGAGAAATTCCATTGAAAAACCTTAACTTTGAGCTGGCTATTCCTGCAATTACATTAGTAATTACCTTATTAGTTATCTCAACTTTATATCCAGAACAATCACAATTATTAGCAAGCAACGCTATGCATTTTGTAACAGGCTGGTTTGGTTGGTTAGTAGAACTTGTGAGCTTGGCTTTAGTTGGTTTTTTATTTTGGTTAGCTTTTTCAAAGTACGGATCTATTAGATTAGGCGAAGAAAAAAAAGAGCACTCTAACTTTTCGTACGGCGGTATGATTTTTACCGCAGGTGTAGGTGCTTCTCTTATATATTGGGGAATTGGTGAGCCGATGTATTATTTGCAATCGCCACCACTTTTTGCCGAACCAAATAGCTACGCAGCAGCAGCTTGGTCTGTTACTTATTCTATTTTTCATTGGGGCGTGACTGGCTGGGCCATTTACTGCTTTCCGGCAATTCCGTTTGCGTACGCATTTTATGTACAAAAAAAACGTACTTTAAAGCTCTCTACCCTTTGTGAACCGGTAGTAGGCAGTAATCCAGTTATCGCTAAAGCAATCGACTTACTGGCAATTTTTGGCACCCTTGCAGCTTTCGCAAGCTCGCTGGCGCTTACCGTATCTTTATTAAGTACTGGCATTTCTGCTTTGTTGGAGATTAAAAATAGCTTATTACTCCAAGGCAGTATTATTTTATTGTTTGTTTTAATGCTCGTTGCGGTAATGCTTGTTGGTTTTAAAAAAGGTATTAGCAAAGTGTCTGACTATACGGTGATAGCTGCAATATGCTTTGCCTTGTTTGTATTACTTGCAGCTGACTCTCAGTTTATTTTAAATAACTTTACCGACTCAATAGGTGTCATGATCGATAACTTTTTTAGAATGTCACTTTGGACCGACCCAGTTCAAAAAAGTGGTTTTTCGCAATCGTGGACTCAATACTATTGGTTTTGGTACTACGCTTATTTAATTATGATGGGCCTTTTTATTACTCGCATTTCACGTGGGCGTACTATTAAAGAAGTTATTTTGTACACTATTTCGATGGGTTCGCTCGGCTGTGCATTTTTTATATCAATTTTTGGTGGTTATGCAGTATGGGCGCAGTTAGTTGGTGGCTTACCTGTTCAACAATGGATGAGCGAAGGCGGCTTAACGTTTGCTGTAGTGTCACTTATTCAAACTCTACCATCGGGTAATATTGGCTTAGTGTTATTTTTGGTTATTCAGTTTTTTTTAATGCTAACGACTATGTCAAGCGCAAGCGTTGCCACTGCTATGTTAACAACTAATAAGCTAGAGCTAAATGGCGACCCCGATCATAAAGTTAAGCTCCTATGGGCTGGTGCAATTGCACTCATTAGTTTTAGCGTATTTTTATGCGGTGGTGGGATAGATACCATTAAGTCACTCTGCGTTGTAGCTGGCCTGCCAATGATGTTTATTTACATGATTTTAGTAAAGCAATTAATGATGCAACTAAAGGGTGTAAATCAAATAGAAGCGCTTGAGCAGTATGAAAGTATAAATTCTGAAACGGTTAAAGTGAATTAAGCTAAATCTAGATTAATTACAGCATAGGCCTTACAAGATGTATAACTTTGTAAGGCCAATATTTTACTTTTAAATCAAGACAGCTGACCTACCTGTTCTACGACTTGTATATAATTTGAAAGATTTTTCTGCATACGGCAATTACGCTTTCGATTCGCTTCATACAACCCATCTTCTATATGATCTTTTAGGCTTTTTGCAGACGTCACTTGCGCACTTTGACTTGTATAAGTTGTATTAATTTTGGTATTTGGATCACAAATTATATGCATCGATTCTTGGGTTTTATAATTAGTAACTCCATTAAACATAACTGACGGTTCAAAATTATTAAGTTGAAACTCGTTAAATGTTTCGTTTTCCAGTGAAGCCGAAACATTTCTAATCCACAGGTTCTAAAGTAAGAATAGCTTTCAGGATGTCGGGTTAAGTAATATTTAACTAATGCTCTACTATTCTTTCCTAAGTATCCAATCTAAGCCTTGGATTGCTGTTGTTGGAAATGCGGTTGCATGATTAGCCCCTTCAATAACAATACTTTTTAATTCTATATTGTCACTTTTAAGTGCATTAACTTTTTGCACAAGCTGCGCAGCACCTTCAATCATATTTTGCCCTTCGCCAAAAGCAGGCGTTTCCATAGATCCAACTGATATATATACCCTTATAGGTAATTTTGGTTTATTCACTTTTAATGCTAATAGTGCATTGTTATTAAACCAGACAGATGGGCTGCCAATAATATAACTGCTAAATAAATCTGGCATCGTAAATAAAATAGTGGCGCCAAATAACCCGCCTAACGAATGCCCCATGTAGGTTCTTTGTAAGTTACTGGCCCGATAGTTTTTTTCAATAAAAGGGAAAACTGTACTTTGTAAAAACTGAATATGCCCTTTGGCATTACCTGTTTGCTTTTTCCAATCTTTTGCAAAGGTAGGCGTGTAATCTCTAATTCGGCTGTTAGAGCCAGCGGACCCTTTTTCATAGCCAATTGCTACAATAATAGCCTGTTGCATTTTGCCACTATTCATAGGGAATCGTGTAGCCCCAGCAACGATGGGAAAGGTATACGGTGCATCGGTTACATAAATAACTGGATACGTTTTATTAGGCTGCTTTTGGTATGATTTAGGAAGCTGAATATACACAGGATACGCCCGCTCGCTAACGGGCTCAATGAGCTCAACCACGTTACTTCGGGGTATTGAATAAGGGGTATTTGCGCTTAATTTAAAACATATTAAGGCACTTAAAAGCAAAAGAGATTTTAAAATAAGAGGCACTGTATTGGTTAACCTAAGCTAAAAATAAATTAAATACCTACTTTAAAGTACTTTTAGCGAATATTTAAGCTATCTAAAAAAACAAAGTTTAAATAAAAAATAAAGTGCCAGTGTAGCTTTCGTTTAAACCACCAGCACTTATAGCATTAAACCACTTGATCTGGCTCACCGCCTGAACATGGGCAGTTGTCGTCATTCTGTTTAAGACATTGCTGATAATTAAACCAATGGGCTACAGCAATAAACGCTGAGCCTATTAAGGTTAGCGCTTTTTCGACCACTTCATGGCCTAGCAATACGGCAAATATCATAAAAGCTAAGCCTGTTACACCAGACACCATATAACGTGTACGTTTATGTTTTTTACAGCCTAAACTCAATGCCAACAAACTGGTTGGCATTACCGCCGCAAGAATCCATAAATGAAATTGCTCACTATCTATTTGCATTACAGCAAAGCTTGGTAATAACGCTAAAATAACCGGGGTTGCAAAACAATGCACTGTGCACATTACCGATAACCCTATTGCCATACGATCCATAACACTTTGACTCGACTTCATTATTTCCTCTACTAAATCAGTGTCTCCACTCAAAAACGTTACTTTTAAGGAGACATTTTAATAACATCAGTTAATTGCTGTTGATATATTATAACATTACTCGCATAATTGATATAATATAACATCTAACAAGGTAGTCAAATGAAACGTAGATCACAATTAGCTGTTCTCATAGCAGCTTTATTGCCGGCTAGTGTGCTTGCATCCACAATAGAAGGCGTTGTTTTAAACAACAAAGGTAAAGTAGTTACCAATGCAACGGTAGAAGTTGAAGGCTCAGATCTTAAAGTAACCACCGATGAAAACGGTAAATTTGTTATAACAGAACTAAAAAATGGCTTAAAAGAGCTTCACGTTGTAGCCCCTGGTTATGCGCATCTTCATCGCGATATAACAATAACTAATGATGAAAACCAATCGGTTACTTTTAATTTAAAGCGCTCGCCTATTGAAGTTATTGATATTGAAGCGACCCCTATTCATATGTCGGCAATGGAATCTGCATCGCCTGTTAGTGTTTTATCTGGCGAACAACTAAGACGACAACAAGCTGCAACTCTTGGCGACAGCCTTGAAAAACTCCCAGGCGTTAATACAAATTTTCACGGTAAAGTAGCCAGCACACCTATTATTCGTGGTTTAAGCGGCCCTCGCGTACTTATTACTCAAAATGGCCTTGATGTTAGTGATGTTTCGCGCGTTGGCCCCGATCACTCTGTTGCATCGGAGGCGTCTACCGCACAACAAATTGAAGTATTACGCGGCCCTGCAACGCTGTTTTATGGCAGTGGCGCAATTGGTGGTGTGGTTAATGTAGTAGATAACCGCGTACCTACCGACAGCACCACGCGTGGTGAATGGAACCTAGAACATAACTCGGTAGATAACCAAAAAGTGGCCTCGTTTAATGCCACCACAGGCACTGACTCGGTGGCTTTTTACGCCAATGCATTTTGGCGTGAGGCCGATGACTACGGGGTACCTGTAGCTGCCGATATAGATAGCGACGGTGAAGGCCATAGTAGCGATTACAAAGTTGAAAACAGTAATGAAGAGTCTGACGGTTTTACTGTTGGCGCTAGCTATTTAATGGATAACGGCTTTATTGGCTTAGCAGTAGAGCAATTTAATCGTCAATACGGTATTCCTGGTCATACGCACGGCGAGGAAGAAGAGGAAGAACACAACGACGAAGAAGAAAGCGTATTTGCTGATTTAGAGCAAACTAAAGTGCAGTTATTAGGTGAGTACAACCTAGATAATAAATGGCTAAACAAAATAAATCTCCGCGCTGGCCATACCGACTACGAACACGCTGAAATTGAGAGCGGCGCTGTTGGCACTACCTTTAAAAACGAAACCAACGAATTACGCATAGACCTACTGCATAACCAATTTAACGAATGGAATGGCGGTATTAGCTTTCATTACAAGCAAAGCGATGTTGAAGCACAAGGTGAAGAGGCCTTTACTCCTCCATCAGAAACCGAAAGCTTTGCTGTAGCGTTAATGGAAGAAAGGCACTTTGGTGATTTTTTAGTGCAGGTAGGTGCGCGTATTGAGCGAGTAACAATTGAAGCAGGCGACGTATTACTGCCAAATATTGACGCTCACGCACACGATGAAGCAGAAGAAGCCGACGAGCATGATCATGAAGAAAGCGCAGAAACCACTCGCGTATTTGATGTAGAGCATGAATTTACGCCAGTCAGTTTATCAGCAGGGGTAGTATGGGATTTTACATCTAACTATAACTTAGGGCTTTCGGTATCGCGCTCTGAACGTGCACCTTCTGCCTCTGAGTTGTTATCGTTTGGGCCGCATATTGGCACTGGCACTTACGAAGTAGGCGCACTATTTGATTTAGATGAAGATGGCCATTTGGGTTTATCTGAACAAGCAATAGACCTAGAAACAGCCAATAATATCGATTTAACCCTACGTAAAACTCAAGGCGATGTTGGCTTTATTTTAAATGCCTTTTACAACCAAGTAGATAACTATTATTACCAAATAGACACCGGTTTATATGCCGAAAGTGGACATGACCATGGCGATGAAGAAGAACTCGCTGACGAACACGGCCATTCATCAGAGCTACCCGTTTATTTATTTAAAACAGATGATGTAGTTTTACATGGTTTTGAAGCGCAAATTGCGTGGCAATTAACAGATGAGTTTAAGCTAGATGTATTCTCAGACTACGTTCGTGCACGCCTTAAAGACGGCGGCGATTTACCCCGTACACCACCGCTTCGTTTTGGCAGCGAGCTAAGCTATCAAACAGATAAACTCAGTGCGCATATTCACGTAACTCGTTATCAAGAGCAAGACCGCACAGCCCCACAAGAAACAGCCACAGACGGTTACACCTTAGTTGATGCGAGCATCTCTTACGACCTTTCAGTGTTAAACCAAGATATGTCTGTGTACCTACGAGGCACTAATTTAACAGATACAGAAGCACGCGTGCACAGCTCGTTTGTAAAGGATATAGCGCCACGTCCAGGACGTAGTTTTGCGCTAGGTATTCGCGGTTATTTTTAAGCGTTAAAAAATTATAATTAAAGGAAATAAACATGAAAAAACTATATCAATTAAAGCTTATTGCACTCGCTATTAGCGCTACATTTATTACGGCCTGTGGCGATGCAGAAACCAACATTGTGGAAAAAGATCCTATTGTTGTAGAAGACGAGCACAATCATGATGATGATCACGACCATGACGACGGCTATACCATAGACTCACTTGGCAGACTTGCCGTTCTGGCAGGTGACAGTAACGAAGCTAGCTTTTTTGATTTAGACAACAACGAATTACTTGATACATTTACCCTGACGAACGATTCAAACACGCTGTCGTCATCACCTGATTTTCGTTATGCCGTTATTGCTAGCCGTACACAAGATTACTTAGGCTTTATTGATGGTGGTTTATGGCGTGAAGACCATGGCGAGCACCTGCACGATTACGAGCAAAGACCAGCGGCTAGCAGCTATGAGTTAACAAGTGGCAGTCGCCCTACACACTTAATAACTCATGACGGGCAATTAGCAATATTTTACGATGGCGATGCAGAAACCGGCACGATTGCCTCTGTTGAAGTATTAACAGATAACGACATAACAAGCGCAACAGCAAGCCTGCCTGGTATTAGCTACGATATTAATATGCACGGTGTAGCAGAGCCTCGCGGTGAGCATTTATTATCAACCATTCGCCGTGATGACAGCGAAAGCACATCGGTTGCTAAAGTATTGCCAGACCAAGTAGGTGTTTATCATTTTCATGATGGTGAATATGAGCTTGAACAAACCTTAGAAGTTACGTGCCCTGATTTACACGGCGCGGCACAAAACCACGACTACGTAGTATTTGGCTGTAGCGATGGTGTGTTATTAGCCCACCAGCACGATGATGAATACGAAGCTGAAAAAATAGCGAACATTGCAGCCGTTGGCGATTTACGCATTGGTAGTATTTATGGCCACGAAGATAGCGAGACCTTTATTGGCGTAGCGTCTGGCCACGGTGGCGGCGAAGCCGTAATTGTAACTATTAACCCAGCAACAGCACAAATGGAAGAACTAGAATGGCAACTAGCTGATGGCGCAAGTGCTGTTTCTTATTCTTTTTCAGCCAGTGGTGAACACTTTTTAATACTCGACAGCCTAGGCTTTTTAAATGTACTTACTGGGCATAAACATGACGGTGAAATGCACTGGGAGCTTGCAGGCCAAGTAGATATTACTCAAGCAGACGTAACCACAATGCCCGAAGGAATGAGCTTTAGTATGACAGTGGCGCAAAGTGGTCAGTTTGCTTATATTGCCGACCCAATTACTCAACACATAGTGCAAGTGCACCTAGAAGACCTAGAAATTGAAAGTGAGCTAGAGTTAACTTTTCCACCGGCAAGCATTACCTGGTTAGGGATTGCACAAGAAACAGAAGATGAAGATCACGACCATTAATTTAAGACTAACGCTTTAAGTTAAAGCCACAAAACAAAAAACCCGTAATTAGGTTTACTAATTACGGGTTTTTACAGCTATTTATTTAGCTCTATTGTTACTTACGGCGCCAGCCACTCCATACATCATCTATATCATCGGCTTTATTTTTTTTCTTTTTCTTGCCTGTGCCTTCTGGTTTTGCCATTGGCTTTTCATTTTTAAGCGCCTCGGCAGCATCAAGATTAGCTTGGTTAACGGCAAAGCCAGCTATTTCCTCACGTTCAAGACGTAGTTTGTTTTTCTTCTCGATTATTTTAAAGTGATGCAAATCTTCATAATCAACCAATGAAAGCGCTAAGCCTACTTCACCAGCACGGCCGCTTCGGCCAATACGGTGCATGTAATCAGCAGGACTGCGTGGTAGATTAAAGTTTATTACCACTGGCAGCTTTTCAATATCCAAACCACGTGCAGCAATATCGGTTGCGATAAGTACTTCGATTTCGCCCGCTTTAAACTTTTCTATTACGCGAGTACGTTCACTTTGGCCTTTATCACCATGAAACACTTGTGCGTTCACGCCGCGTTTTTCAAGCTTGGCCGCTAAATGCTCACAGTCTTTTTTAGCATTGACAAAAATCAGCGCTTGGCGCCATTTATGCGTTTTAATTAAATGTGCTAAAACTGTGGTTTTTTCACCTTTGTTTACGGTAAAAACACGCTGTACTAAGGTGCTTTCGTCTTTGTTTTGTACTTGTATTTCAACTGGGTCGTTTAAAAGCTCTTGCGTTAATAGCTTAACTTGCTCAGGGAAAGTTGCTGAAAACAACATGGTTTGTTTTTTAGCAGGCATAAGCGCTAATAGCTCAGCCAGCTCTTCGGTAAAGCCAAGGCTTAGCATACGGTCGGCTTCATCAAGCACAAGCGTAGTTACTTTATCGAGCTTAATCGCATTGCTTGAGATTAAATCAAGTAAGCGACCAGGTGTTGCCACAATAATATCGGCGCCGCCGCGCAGTGCCTGCATTTGTGTATTAACCGACACACCACCAAACACTGCAACTGTTTTAATTGCACCATTAAAGTTAGCAGAATACGATTTAACGCTATCGGCCACTTGCGTAGCAAGCTCACGCGTCGGTACTAAAATAAGCCCCGTTACAAAATTACCTTTGCTGGCAGTATTTTTAGCGCCCTGCTCAAGGAAAGCTTTTTGCAACATAGGTAATGCAAACGTTGCTGTTTTACCTGAACCGGTATTTGCCCCTGCAATTAGGTCACTACCCGCAAGCACACTAGGTATAGCCTTAGCTTGAATAGGTGTAGGCTGGGTATATTCCAAATCGGTTAATCGAGCTAATAGCTCTGGAATAAGGCCAAGTTCGGAAAAAGTGCTAGGGCTTGTGGCTGAGGTCATATTTATTACGGGCTTATTGCTAAAAAAGTAGCCTGTAATTTTAGCGTATTTAGCGCTTATTAAGTAGAGATTAGTGATTTAAATATCAGCGGCGTGTTGTAAAGGTAACTGTAAGCGCAGGCTACCCCCGCGCATTGTCCTTTTATATTACTGGGTTTTATTTAACTGTGTTTGTAATCTACTTTTAGTCTCTTTTAAGGTATCTAAATAGGGGTATGTGGTATCTACGACATTTAAAGCAGCCTCTATTTTAATAAGTGCCTGTTGTATATTACCTTGTAATTCATAGCCATAACCTAACCCCCATAGTGCATCAACAGATTGTGAGTGATGCTTAACATTATGCTTAAATACTGCCACAGCCCGCTCATATTGCTGCATATTTACTAGGTTGTAACCAAGTTGCCTAACAGCCGCCTCTGGAGGTGTTATTTGCTCCCCCCATTGCTGAGATAACTTTTTATAATAAACATCAATAGATTCTATATCATCGCTTAAAGCACTCATGGGCATTTGTTTGGGTAAAAATAAATGATGGTAAGCATTAAAGGCCCCAGCGGCAGATGTTAAGTTATGCGATACATTTTCAAATGCGTCACTGAAAAAGCGTAAATTTGGCAAGCTATTAGATTGTAAAGCTTGCTGCAGCTCATTATATCGCTCACGCATTAGGCCAGCTTCTTCGCCAATATTTATATAAACATAGTTATTCAGGTCTTTTGATTTATTAATAAACGACTTAGTCGCTTTTACTGGTGCGCCATAGTTCCACCAAACGGCAGGGCTGTAAGCAATATGCGCTTGGAAAAGCTCAGGGTTAGCTTGCATAGTATAAAGTGCAAACACGCCTGCTGCTGAGTCCCCAGCAATCACATTAAAGTTATGCGTACGATAGCTTTTATTAATCAAGGGCATAAGCTCTTGCTCAATAAATGCTAAAAACTTTGCTGCGCCTCCGCCTTCACCTACCGGGCCTTGTGGCTCTTTATTAACTGTGGGGTATAAATCTCTTAAGCGATTAGTGTTTTCAATAGCGACAATAATAACCTCAGGCGCACGATTATTATTTTGCAGTCGATCCATTACAGCACTTATAAGCGGTATGTTACCCGCACCATCTAGGCGATAAATTACAGGATAAACTTTGTTTGGATTAGCTTGGTAACTCTTTGGAAGCTGGACTACAACGGTACGTAGCTCATTTAAAATTGCAGAATTGATAGTATGTGTTTGTTGCGTATAGCTAATGGTTTGCTGTTTTAAATCAGGTTCAGCTAGTGTGTTATTAGAAACTATAAATAAGCTACATATAAAAATAGCAGTGAATAAACGCATGCTAATCCTTTAGAAAATAGTGTGTTATTTAATCTAACAGGCTTTGAGGTACAAAAAAAGACGCATTGAGCGCCTTTTTATCTTTAACAGGTAATTACCAACCTATTGATTTTACTCAACCGTAACCGATTTAGCTAAGTTACGTGGTTGATCAACGTCAGTACCTTTAATTACCGCTACGTAGTATGACAGTAGCTGCAATGGCAGTGTGTAAACAATTGGCGCAATAATATCGTCAGTGTGGTTTACGTTGATTACACGC
Organism: Pseudoalteromonas sp. APC 3358; assembly: GCF_030408075.1. Taxonomy (NCBI): domain Bacteria; kingdom Pseudomonadati; phylum Pseudomonadota; class Gammaproteobacteria; order Alteromonadales; family Pseudoalteromonadaceae; genus Pseudoalteromonas; species Pseudoalteromonas sp. APC 3358. The sequence continues at coordinate 3,889 of NZ_JASDCE010000014.1, read as the reverse complement.
ATTGTGTCGTCTGACTCAAAGTGTGAATCTTTATCTGCGAATACGTAAATAATGCCGCCACGTGCGCGCACTTCTTCTACGTTTGATTTAAGTTTTTCTAGCAATTCGTTATTTGGTGCTACAACAATAATTGGCATGTCGGCATCAATAAGTGCTAGTGGGCCATGTTTTAGCTCGCCAGCGGCGTAGGCTTCTGCATGAATGTACGAAATCTCTTTAAGCTTAAGCGCACCTTCCATTGCAATTGGGTATTGCGAGCCACGACCTAAAAACAATGAGTGGTGCTTATCAGCAAACTCTTCTGCAAGATCTGCGATACCATCAGCGAGTAATAATGTTTCTTCTAACTTAGCTGGAAGTACTTTAATTGCATTTACAATTGCGCTTTGATCAAGGCCTTTTTCCTGAGCTATAGACGCAGTAAGCATTAACAAACCAACTAACTGCGTAGTAAATGCTTTAGTAGATGCCACGCCTATTTCAGCGCCTGCTTTAGTCATAAAGGCAAGGTCTGATTCACGTACAAGCGATGAACCAGGTACGTTACAAATAGTCATTGAGGCCATGTAACCTTGCTCTTTAGCTAGGCGTAATGCAGCTAGCGTATCGGCAGTTTCACCCGATTGAGAAATAGTAACAAGTAAGCTATTTTCATGAACAAACGACTGACGGTATCTAAATTCAGAAGCTATTTCTACATTACAGCTAACACCCGCAAACTGCTCAAGCCAGTAACGTGCAACCATACCTGAATGGTAAGACGTACCACAGGCAATAATTTGCACATGTTTTACATCTTTAAATATTTGCTGAGCGCTTTCGCCAAAGGCATCAATTGCTACACGGTCGTCGTTTAAACGCCCTTCAAGAGTATTACGTACAGCAAGTGGCTGCTCGTAAATTTCTTTTAGCATGTAGTGACGATAATCGCCTTTGCCTGATGCATCTTGCGTAATGTTTGATTCAATCACTTCACGCTCAACTGCGTTACCGTCTGCATCAAAAATTTCTACTGTGTCACGTGTAATACGTGCTACGTCGCCTTCTTCTAAAAAGATGAAGCTACGAGTAACAGGTAGTAATGCTAACTGATCAGACGCAATAAAGTTTTCGCCAAGGCCTAAACCAATAACAAGAGGACTACCTGAGCGCGCTACAATGATTTCGTTGTCGTTGTCTTTATCAAATACAACAGTACCAAAAGCGCCTTCAAACTGTTTAACAGCTGCTTGTACTGATGCAAGTAACGTTGTGTGTTGTTTACGAAGTTGGTGAATTAAATGCACCATTACTTCTGTATCAGTGTCTGATAAGAATTCGTAACCATCTGCTTTCAGTGCTGTACGTAGGCTAGCGTGGTTTTCAATAATACCGTTGTGCACAAGTGCTAACTGGTTGTTTGATACATGTGGGTGTGCATTTGCTTCTGTAACGCTACCATGTGTTGCCCAGCGCGTATGTGCAATACCTGTATGACCGCTAACACCTGCTTTTTCTAGAGCTGCTTCTACGTTAACTACTTTACCCACAGCTTTAACAGTATTAAGTGTATTGCCATCAAGCAATGCTACGCCTGCTGAGTCATAACCACGGTATTCAAGACGTTTAAGGCCTTCAACTAAAATTTTGTTTACTGGACGTTCTGCAACTGCCCCAACTATTCCACACATAGTGTCTCCATTAATTTTTTAATTCTAGTAACTCACTTTGTAGTTACTATTGTATAATCTCTGCGCAAATTAGTTTTACACCACACGCCTCAATTGCTTTGCGTTTTTCGTCTGCTAAGCCATTGTCGGTTATTAATGTGGTTACTATTTTCCACGGTAATTCTAAATTTGGTATTTTTCGGCCAATCTTATCTGATTCAACCATTACAATTACTTCACGAGCGGCTTTTGCCATTACTTGGCTCAAACCAACTAACTCATTAAAAGTCGTTGTGCCGCGCTTTACGTCTATACCATCCGCACCAATAAATAGCTGATCAAAATCGTAAGAGCATAATACGTTTTCGGCAACTTGCCCCTGAAACGACTCAGAATGCGGATCCCATGTTCCACCGGTCATCAAAAGTGTTGGCTCATTCTCGAGTGCTAATAAACGACTCGCTACTTTAATAGCGTTGGTCATAACAACTAGCCCTCGCTTATCAGCAAGCTCAGGGATCATAGCTGCCGTAGTGCGTCCGCTATCAATAATAATGCGGTTATGATCTTTTATTAGTTTTGCTGCTGCTTTTGCTATCGCGACTTTGCGCTTTGAATCTACTTCATCGCTAACAATTTCTTTAGGTAGTGCAATAGCACCACCGTAGCGGCGAAGTAATAAGCCACTTTTTTCAAGCGAGGTTAAATCTTTTCGAACGGTTACTTCAGATGTTTGAAACTGCTGTGCTAACTTTTCAACGGCTACTTCACCTAATTCATTAACTTGAACCAGTATATTGTGACGACGCTGCTGTGTGTTTCGTTTAGTCATAAAGCTCGTGAATTAAGTTTCATTTCGAAAGTTATGCGATTTTAAACGAAACAACCTAAATGGCAAGTGAACGAGCAAAAAAAACACAGTTTTATTCTAATAATAATAAAACTAAAAGTACGGTAAGCTATAACTAATTAAGTTATAAAGATAAATACAATGCAGTCATTTAACAGTATCAGTAAAGAATACTTAGCACAGCGAAAGCAAGCAGGTGAAACCTGCCGTTTATTTAATAAGAGCCCAAGTAAAGGCAACTTAAAACGTATCAAAGAGTTATTTTTAAAGTCGGGTGATGGTGTAATTATAGAATCAGGTTTTCATTGCGATTACGGCAATCAAATAGTTATTGGTGATCGTACTTTTATGAATATTAATTGCACACTTCTCGACTCGCCATTAGCCAATCACTCAATCACCATTGGTGATGACTGCTTAATAGGCCCGAACGTTCAGCTTTTAGCTGTGTCACATGCTACTAATCCAGCAAAAAGGCTTAATAAGGAAAACTTTGCAGCACCTATCGCGTTATGCAATAACGTATGGGTTGGCGCAGGTGCAATTATTTTAGCGGGTGTGAGTATTGGTGAAAATAGTATTGTGGGTGCGGGTGCTGTGGTTACTAAAAATGTAATGCCTAATACCGTGGTAGCGGGTAACCCAGCTCGTGAAATAAGAACATTATAGCTATTACCGATGTTATCTTTTCGTCGGGAGTCGCTACGCTCGCCCGACCTACGTGATGGGTGTTGATGTGAGGGTGTGTTAATTGCGCACATTTCACTTTACTGCAGACGTAAAAAAGCCCGACTATTTCTAGTCGGGCTCTCTACAATTTGAAGCCTAGTGATGTCGTAGTGCCCACAGCGGTGGAGAGCAACAGTGCAAATGCTACACTATCATTGTGTCGGGAGTCGCTACGCTCGCCCGCCCTACGTGCTAGGTGTTGATGTGAAAGTGTATTAATTGCGCGTATTTTACTTTTCTGCAGACGTAAAAAAGCCCGAATCGTTAGATTCGGGCTTTCTACAATTTGAAGCCTGGTAATGTCCTACTTTCACATAGCAAATGCTACACTATCATCGGCGCTGTTTCGTTTCACTACTGAGTTCGGCATGGAATCAGGTGGGTCCAAAACGCTATTGTCACCAAGCAAATTTGGGCGTTAATCCGTATCGCTACGCACTAACTGAATTTGGAAAATATCTGATAATATTTTTTAAGTCTTTCTAAGTAATTTCTACTTTAGTTATATTAACTTCTTCGCTTGTTTCACTATCACATAAAACGCGTTTGGCGTTGTATGGTTAAGCCTCACGGGTAATTAGTACAAGTTAGCTTAATGGCTCACACCACTTCCACATCTTGCCTATCAACGTTGTAGTCTTCAACGGCCCTTCAGAGACTT